>NZ_DBNHEF010000068.1:0-111506 GCF_057138825.1 Candidatus Defluviilinea gracilis | reverse complement strand
CCTTTTTTTCAAACACAAAGGACACGACGGTCACAAAGGAAAACCCAAGGAATCTAGGCTCTTTTTTGCCTTTGTGTACTTTGTGCCCTTCGTGGTGAAGCTCTTTCCCGTTAATTACGGGAGACCCGGAACTATTCAACTACTCGACTATTCAACTACTTAACTACCATGGATTTCTTTTTTGCCGAAGACAATTTGAAACGCATGACGCCTGCGGAGACGCGGATCACGTCGCTCGCGGCGGAGCCGTACCCCGATGGCTATCGCGCGCGAGTGAACATCGAAGTTACGCCGTTTCAAAAGAGACCGCACATCGAAGTGGCGTTGAAAGACGCGAACGGCGGCGAGGTTGCCTCTGCAAGCATCGTCGAGCCGATGGGATGGAAACTCGAGCTCACCATGCACATCCGCGCTGAGGAGTTGAAGAATCCATACACGCTGGAGGCAAAGTTATATTATCCCGACGGACCTGCGCAAGAACCGGTCAAATTTTCCTTCGACGTAAAACCGCCTCAGCCCGGTTCTAGTTAATCGACATTTTCAATGCGCAAACCTTTTACCAGACTAACTCTCATTATCCCCCTGCTCCTGATTCTTTCATCGTGCTTGCAACCTGGCGAGGATCCGTCCACTCCGCAGGCGTTTTCGCAAACCCCTTCCACAGCCGATTCCGCCCTGCCGATCTCTAGCGGCGCGCGCGAGACGCTCATCTTTTCGATCGAGGAAGACGGCTACGCCCACCTCTTTGCATTCATCCCGAACCAGATGCCGCTCACACGTTTGACCGGCGATAAGTGGGACGACATCACGCCTGCCATCAGCCCGGATGGAACGCGGATCGCGTTCGCGTCCAACCGCAGTGGATACTGGGACCTCTATCTCTTCGACGCCTCCAACGGGGAAGTGACCCGGCTCACCGACACACCGGAATATGAGGGCGCGCCAACCTGGTCGCCGGACGGCTCATTCCTCGCTTTCGAAGCCTACCTCGAGGATAGTCTTGAGGTCGTGATTGGGCCGGCGGGGAATCCGCGAGAGGGCGCAATCTTGTTGACTTCCTCCGCAACCGCAGACCATTCGCCGGCGTGGTCGCCGGGCGGGCGGCAGATCGTATTCGTGTCGGATGGCGAGATCATCCTTGCCGACCTGGATAAAACCGACAACACGCGTTACGCCAACTTAAGCAACACAGCAGACGCGGCGGAATCGCATCCGGTCTGGTCGCAGGATGGGACTCGGTTGATGTGGGCGGCATCCAGCCAGAATGTGGGGAGAAGCGGGATTTACCTCTGGGATTCAACGCGCAACGCGCCCGCCGTCTGGGTCGCTGACGGGAATTATCCCGCATGGAATCCATCGGGAGACAATTTCATCACCACGTTTAACACGCCAAATGAAACCTATCTGGCGAATTATTCGCTGGATGGAAACCTGCTCGAACCGCTGGCAACCTTCCCCAGTTCGTTACGAGGCTTCGACTGGGCAAACCTGATCCTGGCAGAGCCTTTGCCGGCGATCGTTCAACAAACTGCGGGAATCACCCCCGCCCCGCTTTGGGTGTCGAACATTGCCGCGTCCTCCGAAGGCGCGGGGCGCGATTCACTCGTGAGTTTGAACAACGTGCAAGCGCCGTACCCGCAATTGAGCGACCGGGTGGACGAGGCATTCAACGCTTTGCGCGAGCGCGTCATTCTCGAATCGGGCTGGGATGCGCTCGCCAGCCTCGAGAACGCGTATGTTCCGATCACCACAGCGCTCGACCCGGGCTTCGAGGAATCGTGGCTATATACTGGGCGCGCTTTCGCCATCAATTCGTTGATGACCAACGCCGGCTGGATGGTTGCCGCGCGCGAAGATTACGGCGCGCAAACGTATTGGCGATTGTACATCCGAGCGCAGGCGCAGGATGGTTCGCTCGGCGAGCCGCTCCGCGCAAACCCGTGGGACCTCTCGGCGCGATATAACCTCGACCCGAAAGTGTACGAACAAGGCGGCAAGTACAGCGCCGTGCCTGCGGGGTATTGGGTGGATGTGACCGCGCTCGCCCTCCAGTACGGCTGGCAACGCGTCCCGGCGCTCCCCAACTGGCGGACGTTTTATCGAGGCGCGCGTTTCACCGAATTCGCGCTTACTGACGGGCTTGATTTTTATTCGGCGCTTTTGCAACTATATCCGCCCGATGTGTTGCTCACGCCCACGCGTTTGCTCCCGCCCACATTCACGCCGACCGTCACCTCCACCTTCACGCCGACCATCACGTTGACGCGCACGCCGCGGATTACGCAAACCACATCGTTGACGCCGACCATCACGCGAACGACCGCGCCAACCACCACGCCGATTCCAACCAACACAATAATGCCCACGGTCACGCCGCCGACGATCATTCCATGAGGAAGGTATTGAATGTAGGGTTCGCGTGGTCTCGCCTGTTTGGCTACAGTTCCTCCAAGAACAAGAGGATAGGTTTTATTTTCGGGTTGGCGATTCTAAGTTTGCTCGCCTCTTGCGTTCCCGCAACGCCGGGCAACGCGAGCCAGACCCCAACGGGGGTGATTGCCGGGGATGCGAATCAGCTACCTAGCGAGTCGGAAGCGACGCCGCGTCCCACGATCGAACCGTTTCGATTCATCCTGCCAACGCCCGGAGCAGAGCCGGTTTCGGGGTGGCGTCCGCCTCTGTACCCGATACCCTGGTCTGTTTCGCCGTATGATCATTTTTACTTCGCGCGCCCCATCGCGGCGGATAACGTCAACTGGCCCCTGGCGGAATATCGCTATGGCGGCGTGTTCTTCGCGCCGAATATTGTGCACACCGGCGTGGATATCGATGCGGCGGAGGGCGCTCCCATTCTCGCGGCAGGGGCGGGGACGGTTGTTTCGGCGGGTTGGGGCTTGTATACCGAAGTGCCCGGCAACGAGTCGGATCCGTATGGGCTGGCGGTGGTAGTTCGTCACGATTTTGGCTACAAGGGTCAATCGTTGTTCACAATTTACGCGCACATGAGCGCGATCTCGGCTGTTGAAGGTCAACACGTGGACACCGGCGATGTGATCGGCTTGGTCGGCGATACCGGCGCGACGACGGGACCGCATTTACATTTTGAGATCCGCTTGGGGAAAAACTCCTTCTACAACACATTCAACCCGGAGTTGTGGATGGCTCCGCCACAGGGTTGGGGCGTGTTGGTGGGTCGTATCACAGACGAAAAAGGCAAGTTGTTGAATCAATATTCCGTTGAGGTGCGGCCATTGCCCTCTGAAACGCCGTTGCGAAAAGTTCTCACCTACGCCGAAGGTTCGGTCAACGCCGATCCGTATTATCAAGAAAATTTGGTATTAAGCGACCTGCCCGCAGGGGTGTACAAAATCCTGATGGAATACAAAGAGAAGGATATGCAGTTCTTTGTGGAAATCTTCCCGGGGCAGGTCACTTACTTCACGTTTACAGACAAGGACGGGTTTCAACTAACCCCGCCGCCCGTGCCGACGCTGGATTTTCTGCCGGGGACGGCTACCGCCGTACCTTGACGCACAGAACATCTGTGCTATACTCTCGGCTACACAACATTAAGACTCTTACACTGTATTGGAGAAACACACCATGTCCCCTCGAAAATCTAAAACCGCTGTTGAAGAACAGGAACAACCCTCCCGCAATGTGGATGGCGCCAAACGCGCCGTGCTCGATAAAGCGCTCGGAGACATCCTCAAACGCTACGGCGATGGTTCCATCATCCGTCTCGGCGAAGCGCAACACATGCAAACCGAGACCTTCCCCACCGGCTCGCTCTCGCTTGACATTGCCCTCGGCGTGGGCGGCATCCCGCGTGGGCGTGTGATCGAAATCTATGGGCCCGAATCTTCCGGCAAGACCACCATCTGCCAGCACATCATAGCCGAAGTGCAAAAACTGGGCGGCACCGCCGCCTTCATCGACATGGAACACGCCCTCGACCCGGTCTACGCCGCGCGCGTGGGAGTGGATATCGACAACCTGCTCGTTTCACAACCCGATACCGGCGAACAAGCCCTCGAAATCACCGAAACCCTCGTCCGCTCGGGCGGCGTGGATATTGTCGTTGTAGACTCGGTTGCCGCGCTCGTGCCCCGCTCCGAAATCGAAGGCGACATGGGCGACGCCACCATGGGCGTGCAAGCAAGGCTCATGTCGCAGGCGCTCCGCAAACTTTCCGGTGCCATCAACCAGACCAAAACCGCCGTCGTTTTCACCAACCAACTCCGCTCGAAGATTGGCGTGATGTTCGGCAACCCCGAAACCACCACAGGCGGCAACGCCCTCAAGTTTTACGCCTCCGTGCGCCTCGATGTCCGCCGCATCCAAGCCATCAAGGTGGGCGAGGAAGTCATCGGTAACCGTACCCGCGTCAAAGTGGTCAAGAACAAAGTCGCGCCTCCGTTCCGCACCGCCGAATTCGACATCATGTTCAACGAAGGCATCTCGCGCGCCGGCGACATCCTCGACCTGGCAACCAAATTCGAGATCGTCCAGAAACGCGGCGCGTTCTTCTCCTATGGCGATCAACGCCTCGGTCAGGGGCGCGAAAACGCGAAAGACTTCCTCCGCTCGAACCCCGCGCTCATGGCTGAGATCGACGGCGTCATCCGCCAGAAAGCCTTAAGCGGCGAGATCGCCATGCCGCTCGAAATCGGCGGCGGCGAGGATGGCGGCGGATCCGACGAAGAAGCATAAATAATTCATGGGCGGACCGTTGTGTCCGCCTTTTTTATTTTTGACATGCTCCGCTTCATTTCGAAATTCATCCTGATTCTCCTCCCCGGCGTTTTCCTCGCCTCAGCCTGCTCGCCTGCGGATACGCCCACCCCGTTCATTCCGCCAACATCCCAGTCCCTGCTCATCGAACCCACGTTCATCATCCAACCCACACAAAATATCGTGACGGCACAATCTACGCCGTTGCCAACCATCGCCCCAACATCAGAAGCGGAAACCTGCGTCAACGATCTCACCTATATCGAAGACTTGACCATACCCGACAACACCTTCGTCACCTACGGCGCAGTCATCGACAAGCAATGGCTGGTGCAAAACAGCGGCACCTGCGACTGGGACTCAACGTATCGCTTCATCCACATCGGCGGCGCAGACTTGGGCGCCCAAACGGAAGCGTCGCTGTTCCCCGCCCGCGCCGGCATGAACGCCACCATTCAAATCATATTCACCGCGCCATTCACCGATGGAGAGTATGAATCCGCGTGGCAGGCATTCGACCCTGGCGGTCTCGCCTTTGGCGACCCGATCTATATCCGTGTGAATGTTGTTGCGCCATGAGAAAGCGATGCGCCAGCCGTTGAACTGCCGACGCATGATCAATAGGACTTACGCCGTTGAATCTGTTGCGTCGTAGTTGCACTGCGGCGACGGCAGTACAACTGCCCGCCAACCGCGTAAGTCCTGATCAAAATGCCATTATGTTCTTCTCCAGTTCAACTGCGGGAAGAACAGGAGAGAACGCATGCCCCCCCGAACCGACTTCCCCATCGTATTCGAACAATTGAAAAATATTCTCAAACCCTACGCGCCCAAACTCACCGTAAAAATGGATAACCAGAATGTGTTCTATCTCGATGGACCCTACAGCCAGAAATGGAAGAAGGAACTGTACTTCGCGTCCACCCACATCAAGAAAAATTATGTTTCCTTCTATCTCATGCCTGTTTACATGTACCCCGATCTATTGAAAGACATCAGTCCCGCGTTGAAAAAGCGAATGCAAGGGAAATCCTGTTTCAACTTCAAACGGGTCGAACCTGAGTTGTTTAAAGAACTCGCCGCGCTAACAAAGAGGGGCTTCGAACGATTCATGAAAGACGTATCGGTCTCGTGAATGGGTAACTCATGAACAGAACTCGGAGATTTTTGAAATCTCCGAGTTCTGTATAACGGGGCAAGGTCAAACTTTCTCACGATTGAACTGCGTTTCATACAACTGCGCATACAGCCCATTCAACGCAATCAACTCCTCATGTGTGCCGCGCTCGACGATCTTTCCTCGATCCATCACTAAAATCAAATCAGCCGCCAAGATTGTGGAGAGGCGATGGGCAATGACAATGCTTGTGCGTCCCGCCATCACGCGCTTCAACGCTTCTTGAATGAGCGATTCGGATTCGGAATCGAGATGGCTTGTCGCTTCATCCAAAACCAGAATACGCGGGTCTTTGAGGATGACGCGGGCGAGGGCGATGCGTTGTTTTTCGCCGCCGCTGAGACGGTAGCCGCGCTCACCCACAATGGTGTCGTAGCCGTCGGGCAGGTCCATGATGAATTGATGGATGTTGGCGGCGCGCGCGGCGGATTCAATTTCAGATTGAGTCGCGTCAATTTTTGCGTACGTCAAGTTCGTGCGGATGGTGTCGTGGAAGAGATACGTCTCCTGCGTCACCATGCCGATCGCGTTCGCTAACGAATCGAGCGTCACATCTTTGAGGTCGCGCCCGTCAATGCGGATGACCCCGTCGGTTGGATCGTAGAGGCGCGGGATGAGATAGGTGGTGGTTGTTTTGCCCGCGCCAGAGGGACCGACGAGGGCGATCAACTGTCCAGGATGGGCGACGAAGGAGATTCGCTCGAGGGCTACATCGCGGGCTTGAGAGGGCGAGTCAGTTTCCCCGTCGGATAAAGAACCGCTTCTCTCCTCCCGATGATTGGTCGCAGACCCTCGACCATTTCCGCCCTTCGACATTTGTCGTCCATCATCCGCAGTCTTCTTATCCGCCAACGACAAGACCGCGCCGACATCTTCGTGGCGTCCGTAACGTTTTACATCCTTCAACAATTTGGAGGGGTCAATGTGATAGTCGAACGAGACGTTGTCGAATTCGAGTTCGCCGCGCACATCACGCAGAGGCGTCGCATTTTGTTTTTCGACGATGTCCTGCGGCAGGTCAATGACTTCGAACACGCGCTCGAACGAAACCATGCTGGTCGAAAATTCGACGGGCGCGCCCGCGAGACCTTGAAGCGTGCCGTAGAGTTGACCGAGATACGAACCGAACGCAACGATGGTGCCGACAGTGAACGTGCCCGCGATGACGTACCAGCCGCCGAGACCATAAACGAGCGCAGTGCCAACCGCAGTGATGAGACCGAAGATGACGAAGAACGTCGAGCCGACGACGGCGCGGCGGATGCCGATGTCGCGCACGCTCGCGGCGCGTTGACGGAAACGATTCTCCTCTTCGCGCGTGCGCCCAAAGAGTTTGACGAGAAGCGCGCCGCCGATATTGAGGGTCTCGTTCATGTGCGCGTTCATCTGCGCGTTGGTATCCATGGCTTGACGCGCAATATCGCGCAAGGTGTTACCGAGTCGTTGCGCGGTGATGATGAACAACGGAAGAATGACGATGCTGATCAGAGTTAATCGCCACTCCATCGTGAGCATAACCGCGAGCAATGCAATCGCTTCAATTAAGTTCGTCACGATGTTGACGATGGTATTGCTGATGGCATTCTGCGCGCCGACCACGTCGTTGTTGAGGCGGGACATCAATTCGCCCGATTTTGTGTTGGTGAAAAATCGCAGTGACATGTGTTGCAAGCGCGAGAATAACGTTGAACGCAGATCGTAGATCACACCTTCGCCGACGGCTGAGTTCAAACGACGCTGAAAGACGTTAACGACGCCCGTCAGCGCGGGGATCGCCAGCAACGCCACGCCCAGCCAGACGAGTCGATTCACATCCTTGGCGGGAATCACTACGTCAATCATATTGCGGAAAATCAGCGGCGTCAGCAGGGACAGACCTGTGGTGAGGAGGATCGTGACGAGCATCCCTGCGATGTGCCACCAGTATCCGCGCGCATACGAGAGAACGCGCAGTAAAAGTTGTTTGGTTACTTTGGGCTTTTCGTCGCCCGAACGCATGTAGGAAAACCAGCCGTAGCCGTGCATAGGAACTCCTGGGAGGTGGTAATTGGTGATTGGTGATTGGTAATTGGTGGTCGAGTAGCCCCGAATGGTTTTAAGAGGGGCGTATCGAGACTAGAGATTGGAGACTGGAGACTTTTCCAACCTTTGAGAATTGGAGGATTAGAGAATTGTTCGACTATAAGACGAGAGGACTAAATTGGCAACTGGACGAAGGGGGAGGTTAATGAAAGTCTGATGCGATGCAGAGGATGTATAATCGCATCAAGATCTTCGAAAAACCTGGAGGCGCAATGACCGCAAATAATTTATCTTCCGCGACAACTGGCAAGATGGCGATCACAACAGGTATCATATACATCCTCGCGGCTGTTCTTCTGATCATCTTCTTCGCGGTGGGGCAGCCGTTCGGAACGCTGAACGATATCTTCAACGGCTTGGCAGGAATTTTCAGCGGAATTTTGGCATGGATGTTGTTTGTTGAACACCGTGCAACATCGCCTTCACTGTTTCGAGTGGGAATCGTCCTTGCGTGGGTAGGTGTTATCACCGTGGTAATTGGCTCTGTGCTTGTGATCTCACAGATCACAGGCTGGGTTCTTGCAGGGCTGTACTCCTCGGCAGGCAGCGCGTTGATCGGTCTGTGGGTACTGGTATTCAGTTATTCGATGCTGAAAAATAACTTCTTGAATCGCAACCTGAATATTTGGGGGCTAGTCGCGGGCGTACTGATGGTTACTGGATTAGCCGTACTTCCCGGGATATTTTCAGGTTTCGACTCGGAAACGACTGTCCCCTGGTATCTCTACGTTGCTGGTTTGAACGCGCTTGGAGGGATTATGTATATTATCTGGTGCATCAGGCTGGGACGCGCGTTGTTGCGCAAGTAAAATTCGAGTCTGTCGGACTACTTGAGCACTTCCCTCAATTGCAGATCGGAGAAGGCGACATCCAGAGTTGATTTCTCGGTCGGGACGACAGCCAGATAGAGTTTGCCGCGCTTGAATTGATCGTCTTTGAATGAAGTTGCCAGCACCCCGTTCAAGTAGACGCGGAACTGCCCTCCGTCGCAGAGGACGCGCAAACGGTTCGTCTCGTTCATCCCTGCTCGCAGGGCGGTGTGATTCGCCCACGGCAGTAAATCTTCCCATTTCAGTTCGTTCTTCTCATCTTTTTTATAATAGCCAATGGTGTACGATCCCAACACGGAGACCAACACTGCATACCCACCGTTATCAGAGAAGCGCGCATAAAACCCCGCGCGGATGATGTTCTCGTCGCCGCCAGTGAATTTCATGTTGATGCTGGCGTCGAAGTCATCCAAGAACCCCGAACTTTTCAACACATAATAGGAATTGGGACTGGGTTTGTAACTTCCGCGCAACTCGGAGGGACTGCCTTTGTAGAAGGTGAGCAGTTCCTCGTTGATCACTTCCCAGCCTGGCATGGTTTTACTGCTGAAATCCGCGCCGAGGATCAAATCTCCCATGTCGGGTTCGGGCGTGAGGGTCTTCGGCACGCGGAAACTGGTGCCGCAAAATTCACACGAGACCAAGTCCGATGCTTTGATGGCTTTTTGAGGGAGCGCCGCTCCGCAGTTGGGGCAGTTGAGTGCTTGCATAGGTTGCTGGATTGTAAAGCAGAATTGGCATGTGGACAACGTAGAGTAAGTGGCAAGTTGGGTCAACTGGATGAAAGGAGAGGTTAATGAAAGTCTGATAGTGCCATAGGTGGGGATATAATATTCACAAGCAGATTGCGCGTGAAATGAATCAGCGAAAGAATTTGCTTGCTTACTTGCTTGGAGGAAAATTTATGACCGCACAAACTGAGACGAAAGAACGTATTGTTTGCGAGACTTGCGAGCGCTTGACATGGAACCAAATAATCTTTAGTCAAGAGTTTCAGTTCATGGTTTATGATGGTGAAGCATATTTGGGTGACGAAAAATCAACTTGGCAAATTCTCCAATGTCTTGGCTGTGGTTCTGTTACAGCAAGAGAAATGGCTGACCTCAAATTCGGCGATAATGAAACTCACTACGAGAGGCTTTATCCTAAACGTACTGATCATAAAGTGAAATTTTACGTCAAATTATCTGGAAAAATGCGCCGTTTATACAATGAGACATCGGATGCTTTCAATAGCCAGAACTTCATACTCTGCGCTGCTGGATTAAGGGCTTTGCTAGAAAGCGTTTGTTTAGATAAAAGAATAACCGAGGGCCCAAATGAACATGGTCAAATCGTAAAGACGTTGGACGGTAAAATTAATAGTTTATCCAAAATTATTCCACCAGAGATTGTAAAGAACTTGCATAGTTTCCGTTTTCTTGGCAATCAAGCGCTTCATGAATTAGAAATACCAATCGAATCAGATTTAAGGATTGCTTTGGATGTCATTGAAGATATTATGAACGTTGTTTACGAGTTGAATTTCAAGTCAAAGTATTTGTTTCAGAGAACATCTAAGAAAAAAATGAGGCGTCGCAGGGATTAGAAGATACCATCATCTGAACGGGCTTCGTAGGAATAGCCGTGGATTCTGCATATGCCTGTCAGGGTATCTACGGGCAGGGATGAGACTGCAAATTCAGGTGACTGTGACTTTTGAAATGACAGCCATCTTTTGGCTATGTCTGAAACTGAACAAGTGGAGAGGTCGAGGAAAGTAGGACACAAGAGGAGTATAATTTACCGAATAAGTTAATTTTCGGATTAATTCGTTGGGAGAATTTCAATGTCAAAATTCTTGTTTGAAGAAAGCCATTTTTTGGTTGATCCTAATCAATGTTTTCTGATAATGCCGTTTAACCCTGAACTTCGTAACGTTTACGATGCCATAGAAGGAATCGTGGTTGACAAATGTGGATTAAAATGTGTTCGTCCTGATAAACTTTCTGGCTCTAATCGCATTACAAGCGATATATGGAAATTCGTAAACGAGTCGAGATTTGTTATTGCTGACTTAACAGATCGAAATCCAAACGTGTTTTATGAAGTTGGAATTGCGCACGCGCGAAACAAGCCTGTTATTTTTATTACACAGAATCCATCCTTAGAAGTGCCTTTCGACGTAAGAGAAATACGCCATATACCCTATGACCTACAAAATCTTGGCAAGATTGCCAGTGAATTACCTAGCTATATTAAGGAAGCATTAACCACTATCCCTGCAAACTGGAATAAAAATTTCCTTCCCCCAAACCAGTCTGGCTCTTACGTAAAGATTACATCGCTTGAGGTACCAGAAACCGTATCGCAAGGGCAGCCATTTGAGATAACAATTATTGCTAAAAATTATGGGGCACATGCAAAGCAAGGTTATTTTTCTGCCTCTTTTCCATCCATGGTTGATAAGGTAGAGATAATAGAAAGCAGTGAGTCTATTCAAACACAAACAGGAACTAAAGGTGGTCGATGGAGTGGAGGAAGAGTAGTATTAAAATATCCAATTGCTGAGGGCTACAAATATTCAAACGACTCATATAGTTGGGCTAATGGGGAAGAGTTTTTTAT
The DNA here is from genome assembly GCF_057138825.1 of Candidatus Defluviilinea gracilis. Taxonomy (NCBI): domain Bacteria; kingdom Bacillati; phylum Chloroflexota; class Anaerolineae; order Anaerolineales; family Candidatus Villigracilaceae; genus Candidatus Defluviilinea; species Candidatus Defluviilinea gracilis. The sequence continues at coordinate 100,076 of NZ_DBNHEF010000068.1, read as the reverse complement.
GAAAGTTCGTGCTTACTCAAACAAAAGTGGTTTACTAAGATATTTTGTGAATGCATGTGCACAGGATATGTTGTCTGGTCAATGGCAATATGATCCGAGCGATAAAGACAGATTTGATGTTGATCAACGTAATGAGACTGTGTACTCAGGCATAATTCAAGTAATCTAGCACTATTTATTCGCAATAAAAGCGCCTCGATAGATGTTGTCTTTCTCTACATGTTTGAAGTAATCCCCTCCTGGAAGTCCTCCTTCCCCACCGCCCATGCAGGGATTTTGATCACGCGGAACATCTCCATCCCGCTCACCCGCACGGGATTCAAATCCCGTGCTACACATACGAAGCCGACTGAAGTCGGCAAGCCCGCTTGAGCGGACTTTGTATGAATAGCCCGACGATTCATCGTCGGGCGGGCATGACAAAGAGACCTCTCAAATGTTCAACATAACCCCTAACTGGAAATCAACCTTCCCCAACGCCCACGCAGGGATATTGGTCATGCGGAACATCTCCAACCTCTCGCACCCGCACGGGATTCAAATCCCGTGCTACACATACGAAGCCGACTGAAGTCGGCTAGTCCGCTTGAGCGGACTTCGTAAAAATAGCCCGATGATTAATCGTCGGGCGGGCATGTTGAAATCCAGGTGACTGTCACGTCGGACGTGACAGTCACCTTTTTATCGACATGACAGCCAACTTTTAAAAGATATAATCGGGCAACCTCAATTCAACGGAGACCCCCATGCCCAACAAAACGCCCGCCATCATCTCTGCCGTAATAACTTTCATTCTGTTGATCATCATCAGCGCGATGCTTTCATTCGGTCAACTCATCGCGCTCAACGGGTTCAGCGAACGCGTCGGCACGATCTCACTCGCCACATCATTGATCTGTCAGGGCATCGGCAACATCCTCGCGATCATCGTCGCGTGGCGGCTGACGATCCGCTTCATCACAAAATCGAATTGGAGCAACATCGCCGCAACGCTCGTCTCCGCGCTGGCTGGCACACTCACGGGCGCAGGTCTAGCCTTCATCGCGATCATCGTCTCGATCTTCCTCGCCGAGCAAATCCGATGAACCAGCGCGAGATCATCCAAAAGACCGCCGACTACATCAAGCAGAAATTTTCGGACGACTCGTCGGGGCACGATTGGTGGCACATCTATCGCGTCTGGCAAACCGCCCTCCGCATTTGCGAGATCGAACAAGCGGATGCCTTCATCGTCCAACTCGCGGCTCTGCTTCACGATCTGGATGATTGGAAGTTCAACGCTTCGGAAGATGAAACCCCGCTTCGCGCGCAGGGTTGGCTGGATTCGCTTTCCCTCGACCCCTCCACCACTGACGCGGTGTGCCGCATCATCAAGCACATCTCCTACAAGGGTGCAAACGTCGAAAACAAAATGGACTCGCTCGAAGGCTTCATCGTCCAAGACGCCGACAGACTCGACGCCATCGGCGCGATCGGCATCGCCCGCGCCTTCGCGTACGGCGGATACAAAAATCGTCCGTTGTATGATCCCGCGTCCTCCCCACAACTGCATCAGACCTTCGAGCAATACAAAAACAGCAACAGCGACACGATCAACCACTTCCATGAAAAATTATTGTTGCTGAAAGACAAAATGAACACCGCCACCGCCAAACGCATCGCAGAGCAACGTCACGAAGTGATGGTGCAATTCTTGAATCAATTCATGGACGAGATACGGAATGCGGACTTCAGTCCGCTACCATAAAATTTCAGTCCGCTGACATAACAAACTTTTGTTAGCCAGAAAAGCAGACTGAAGTCTGCGCTCCGAAATTTGCACAAATTTTCATGCTCACCTCTCACCTCCTCCGCGCCTACGCATGGATGCAATCCCGCCACCCTGACATCTTATGGCGCGGAGACGCCTCCCGCCGCGAGATCGCCCTCACCTTCGACGATGGTCCGCATCCGCGCGATACGCCTGAGGTGTTGGATGTGCTGGCAAAGCACGCAGTCCGCGCGACATTCTTTTTGATCGGGAAAGACGTTGAGAAGAATCAAAGTCTCGCGAAGCAAATCCACACGGGCGGGCATGAGATTGGAATCCATTGCTATCGTCATGTTCCATTTCCGTTTGAGAAGCCCGATGTGTTACGCAAGCAATTGGAGAAAACGAAAACGCTGATCTCGCAAGCGTGCGGAATCCCACCGATAGAAATACGCGACGTCCGCCCGCCGTATGGAGCGTTCACCTCCAAAACAAAATCCCTGCTCGCCGAGTGGGGCTATCGCCTCGTGATGTGGAATTGCATCCCGCCGCATTTCACCCAACCGCTATCGTGGACAATTCAACAAATCCTGAACGCGTCCATCTCAGGCTCGATCATCGTCCTGCACGACGGGCACGGACACGGCTCGAAAGCCGCGCAGATCGTCGAAACCATCGTGCCGACAATAAAATCGCAGGGGTTCGAATTTGTTACGATCAAGCACATGCAATATAAGACAAGGAGGTGAAACATGCGTCGCCGCGCCAAAGCCGAAAGGGAGATCAAGGCTGGGGTTGGCGCGGCAGGTCAACCCGTCGGAAATGAAGCGGCGTGGGGTCGTCGAAGATTTATCAATCATTGCGTGTTTAGAATTTATGTTCTATAATCAGCGCAACGCAAAGTTTCACTCAAGGAGTTGACACGATGATGACCTCTCTCGAAAAAGCAGTCCAGACTCAAGTAGCCAACATCCAAAAGAAAACGGGGATGACTCTCAAAGAGTTATCCGCGCTCGCCAAGAAGAGCGGGCTGACCAAACACGGCGAACTGCGCGACATGTTCAAGGAGAAGCTCGGTCTTGGTCACGGCGACGCGAACACGCTCGTGCATGAAATTCTGAAATCGGACGGCTCGCACATGGCAGAGGGCAAAAGCGCCGATGCCGTGTTGGATGAAATTTACACGGGTGCGAAGGCGAGCTTCCGCCCCATTCATGAAAAGTTGATGAAGGCGATCGGAGAATTTGGAGAATTCGAAATCGCCCCGAAGAAGGGCTATGTGAGTCTGCGGCGCAAAAAACAATTCGCGATGATCGGACCGAAGACCAACACGCGTTTCGAAGTGGGTATCAACGCCAAAGACTTCAAAAAGAACAAACGCCTACAAGCGCAACCGTCAGGGAGCATGTGCAATTACATCGTCGCGCTTACCGACGCGAAAGAAGTGGACGCCGAATTGGTCGCGTGGATTAAATCTGCTTATGAAGGCGCGGGATAAATAATCGCACAAGAGTCATGAAATTATTGCTTACTTCTGCGGGCATCAGGAATACCAGCATTCAAAACACACTCGTTGAATTACTGGGCAAACCAATTGCCGACTCCAATGCTCTCTGCATCCCCACTGCGGGATATGGTCACCCTCAAGTCAATCCTGGCATGGCATGGCGCTTCATCAGCGGACAAGAGCCCAGAACCCCCATGTGCGAATTGGGCTGGAAGTCATTGGGAGTCCTTGAACTCACCGCGTTGCCCAGCATTGACAAAGAACGCTGGGTCTCGTGGGTGCAAGAGACAGATGTTCTGCTGGTGAATGGAGGCGATCCTTTATATCTGTGCCATTGGATGAAACAGTCTGGGCTGGCGGAACTTCTTCCGTCACTGCGCGAGACCGTTTGGGTTGGGTTGAGCGGAGGAAGCATGGTGATGTCCCCGCGCATCGGAGCGGATTTCGTCAATTGGAAAGCGCCCACTGGCGGCGATGAAACGTTGGGAGTTGTGGACTTCTCGATCTTTCCGCATCTGGATCATCCAGACCTGCCTGAAAACACCATGGCAGATGCAGAAAAATGGGCGGCAGGCATGTCTGTGCCGTGCTACGCGATTGACGATGAAACCGCCATCAAGGTGGTGGACGGAACTGCCGAGGTTGTTTCTGAGGGACACTGGAAATTGTTTGCGCGCTGATCGGGATTCTCAAGTTCGATTCTCTAACTTTCACCCAAATAATCGTCTGCCAGCTTAAAAAGCGGCTGTCTTTTTGTAACTTTTTCGCGTTCGGGGGATAATATCTATGTAACGGCATGGTCACTAATTTTCATGAACTGTACCAGAAGTACTCACAGGATGTGTACCGCTTTGCCTATTGGGTATGCGGCAACTCGCAGGACGCCGAGGACATTACCGCCGAAACCTTTGTCCGCGCGTTGACCTCCTCCGCAGAAATCCGATCCGAGACCGTCAAAGGCTACCTGCTGACCATCGCAAAAAATCTGGCATACAAAAAATCGAGGCGCGAGAAAAGGTTGATTTCATTAGACGAAGAGAACATCGAATCTGATTCGCGCCCAGCCCAACAGGCGGAAGATTCGGCAAGCGTGCGAACCGCCATGCGTTTTATCCAAACGCTTCCAGATGCGGATCGTATGGCATTGATATTAAGGATTGGACACAACCTGCCCTACGAGGAGATCGCCGCCATGTTGAATATTTCGCTTACCGCGGCAAAAGTCAAAGTACACCGCGCGAGAATCAAATTGACTGAATACGTGCAAGAACAAGAGGAACCGCAACCATGAAAATCACACGCGACATCATCACCGACCTGTTACCCGTCTATCTTGCGGACGAAGCGAGCGCAGACACCCGCGCCCTCGTCGAGGATTTTTTCAAGCAAGATCCTGAATTTGCGAAACTGGCGCTCAAGCGGGAACATCCGCTTGAACAGCCGCCGATCAATCTAACAAAGGAAAACGAAATGAAAACACTTGAAAGAACGAAAAAACTCCTGACCAAACGATCATGGTATATGGGCTTCGCGATCTTCTTCACCTTATTGCCCTTGTCTATCAGAGGAGACGAACAAGGCATATATTGGATGTGGGCAGGCACGCCTATGATCCCCATTGCAAGCATTGTGGTCGCCGTCATCATGTGGATTTCCTACGCGAGAACGAACCACAAATTGAACGGCTCCGACCTGTAGGCAAGAGCGGTCGCCTTTCCCTACCCCTCTTCTTCAAGGAGAGGGGACACCGCCTCCGCTTCATCCTCAGACTTCGAGTTGGCGCGGCTGACGAAGAACAGCGCGGGCGTCAACAGCAGTCCCGACGCGGCAAGCGACGCGACAGCGGAACTCGCCGCGGCGATCACTGCGACGATGGGTCCGCCCAGCATCTGCCCAATCGCATCCACCTGACCGAACATCGAGTGAACTGTCGCGCGGACTTTTGAATCCAGTTTCTGGTTCACCCACGCGGTTTGCAGAGGAATGCGAACGTCGCGCAACGCGTCGAGGACGAGGTATAACGCGAGACTGAGGAAGAGCAGAGGAGAGAGGGCAAACCCCAACATGGCAACGGAGATCAGCGCGGTAACAACAAACATCGCGCGTCCGATCGCGATTGGGTTGGTTGAGTCGACTCGTTTTTCGACAACGTGAACCGCGAAGATGGTCAGAAGCGCGCCTGCCGCGCGAAGAACGGCAAAGAACGCCACTTGATTGTTTCCAAACAAAATCGGCAGGCTGAATTGATCCAACAAATGTTTTACCCACAGACGGTCGAAGCCCTCGCTGTAGATCCCGTAGAATAACCCAACGCCGACAATGCTCATCAAACGCGGCTTGGAGCGGACCGCCTCCGCGCCCTGTTTGAAGGTATGCCACATGTGTTGCCAGGTGTTGCGGTCTTCGCGCGGGGTGGGATGAAAATTTTTCTCGGGCATGATGAAGATCAGGATCACGCCGATCGACAGTACGCCCCCCGCGCCGACGAGGATGGGCATGGCAACATTGTTCACGCCAACCAGCGCGGCAAGCGTCATGCCGATCAACGACGCGTATAAACCAACGCGCATGCCGCGCAGAAATAATTTATTGGCATCCTCTTCGCCGATCTCATCAGTGATCCACGCTTGTGTTGCGCCGCTGGTGAAGGTGTAGCCCAACCCCCAAATGATCTGCGCGAGTAGAATCGGGATGAACGCGGGGAAGAGTCCCTCCACGAGAAAGCCGATGCCCATCAACACATAGCCGATGATGATCGAAAGCCTGCGCGAATACACGTCTGCCACGATGCCTGTCGGCACTTCAAACACAAATGCTGAAATTTCCAGCGCCGTGCCGACGAGGATCAATTGAACAGGTGTCAGCCCCGCAATGGTCGCTTCATACAATGATGTGACGACGAACATCATCGAGAAGCACGCGGAGGCGGCGAACTCGATAAAGAGGTAGACGCGGGATGGGGAGATGCGATTCACAAAAACAGAGATTGGAGATTAGAGACTGGGGATTCGAGACTAGAGAATGGATTTGAGTTGCTTCAATACGGATTCGACTTCCGTGAATTGGATGCCCTTCATGCCGAGTCTTTCGCAGGCTTCGATGTTTGCGGGCATGTCGTCCACGAACACCGCTTCGTTCGGCTTGACTTGCAGTTGATCCAATGCGATGCGGTAGATCTTCTCGTCTGGCTTTGCCACTTTCACTTCGGCCGAGATGACGATGGAGTCGAACACGTCGGCGAATTTTTCGCGTTCCATATAGGCGCGCAAACCGTCCCACGCGTTCGAGATGGCGCCCACTTTGCGCTTCGGCTTGAGCGACCGCATAAACTCCAGCAAGTTTCGGTCGATGATGTCGCCGCCGAAAAATTCCTCCCGCACGCGCATAACCTCGTTGGCAGGCAGTTTGAGAGCCTTCATCACATTCAGCCAGTGTTCCTGTTCGGTGATCTCCCCCACCGAGGCGCGCGCCGCCGAACTGTTCGACCCTCCGCCGAAGACGAGCTTCTCGATGTCTTCGTAATCCATGCCAAATTGCTCAGCGAGCCTTTGGCGCGGCGCCTGATGCTCAGTGCGGACGATCACTCCGCCGAGGTCAAAGAATACAGCGCGGATGGTCATTTCTTTTTTGCCGCCGATGTCTTCGCAGGATTTTTTTTCTCGGCTACTTGTTTCTTTGCGACAGTCGGCTGAGGATTCGATTCGGCTGGGGAAACAGGAGCAGGCTCAGGCGCGGGAAGAGGCGCCTCATTCTGCGGGTGAGCCTGCATCTCCGCCTCGAACTGTTTCAACGCCTCGCGCCAGTTCGGGAAGAATATCTCCATGCGTTTGCGCTCGACACGTGTGGCGCGCCGACAGCGCGGACAGTGCGCGTCGTAGTGAGTCAGTTTATGCGCGTCCATTTCCTGCAGGGCGTCGAGCATTTGCACGCGGCTGAGGGTGTAGGGTGTTTGGCAAAACGAACATTTGATGTTCATGGTGTCTCCTTGTGGGGAAATAAACCTGACAGGTTTTCTCAAGAACCGAGTCGGGAGTGTGGACTGCGAAGCAGAATTACTTGATCGAGCATGGCTTCGCGGAAACCTGTCAGGTTTTATATTGATTAAGTATAGCCTATTCTTGCATTTCAAACTCGCGTCCGGGGCGCAGTTCTTTTTCAACGATGATATCTTCGACATCCACTTTCATGCCGACCTTTTGATAGAGCCGCGTCGCGCCGGTGGGATTCGACGCATCGACCGCCAAGCCGACGCGCGTCGTGCCGCGTGTGTAGAATTCATTGAACGAGTGAAGCAGAAGCGCCTCCGCCAATCCGCGCTTGCGCCATGGACGCCGAACGCCAAGCGCTCCCACCCAGCCAATCCCGTTGCGGACGCGGGTTTGCGAGAAGCCCGCGATCTGGTCGTCATCCCACGCCACATGCCACAGCGAGGGATCAAAATCTTCACGCCTTATTTTTCGCATCTGCCAGTTATTGAAGTTGCCCGGCGTGTGACCCCAGTGATCTTCAAAGGCTTCCTCCTGGGCTTGAAAAAGGAGATAAGCGTGCGCGTCCACATCGAATGGCATCAATTCGATTCCATCGGGAAATGTCTTGACCTGCGGCGCTTCGGCGAGATCGATCTCCATCATCCAGTGATAACGGATAATTTGATAGCCCTCGCCTTCGAACATTCCGCGCACATTTTGATCATGGGCATTGGTTCCCGCGCGGATGTACACGCGCGCGTCGGGGTCGGCAAGTTGCATTTCACGGCGGGCGCGTTCATCGAGCGCGCGCAACATCGCCGCGCCGATCCCGCGTCCGCGAAAATCGGGATGCACATATCCATCGGCATTGAAGTAGGCATGCGCGTGGCGGCTGACGAATTCTTCGTATCCCACCACGCGCCCGTCGGCGGTTATCGCTACCCAAGCATCGGTTTCGAGGGTGAAGCCTTCCGATTTCCATTCAGTTTCCAGTTCTTCTTGCGTCATGATCGAAACTTCGTCGCCATCGGCGGTCAGCACATCGCGGATCAGACCGGTCACCGCGACGGCATCGCTCCATTGCGCCGGGCGCAGACGGAGAGCGGGGTCGAGCAATATTGATTCAGTTTGCAGTTTTGTTTCCATGTTTAACCATGCCTTCATAGAGTAAGCCGCTGATGAACAGTAGGTTTCAGCGACCTGTCAAGTTTCATGTTACTTCAACCACAGCCAATTCCTTACCGGGGCGGAATTCTTTTTCGTATTGATTGAACTGACGCTGGACTCGCATGCCCGCGCGTTCGTACAGTTTCAACGCGCCGGTGAGACTGCTCGCATCCACGCCGAGACCTGCGCGTTTTTTGCCGTCGGCATGGAACGCGGCGAAGGCATGTTTGAGTAAGGCGTAGCCAAGTCCATGCTTGCGCCATGCGCGGCGCACGCCGAGTTCGCCCACCCAACCCGATTCGGCATCCTCCGCGTCTTCGCGGCGGCAAATGCAGATGCCAGCCATTCGATCTCCGTCCATAGCGACGAACCACATCGCCGGGCTGTAGCCGGGATCTTCGACCATGTTATGTTTATATTCGGCAAAGCCTTTTTCAAACGGTTGTTCGATAAACCCAAAGTGGTCGTTGAAGGTATCTACGAACGTTCGATAGACTTCCTCCATTTCGGTTTCAGGATCGAACGGGCGGATGATGATCCCATCCGGTAATGGCGGCACAACAGGCGGTGAATCCAAATCTGTGACCATGCGATAGAACGAGCGGATATGTTTCCATCCGAGTCCCTCCATGAGCGCAACACCGGTTTCGTTGTGCGCCTCTGTGCCTGTGCGCGGCGCGACGCGCAACTCTGTCGCGCATTTTTCTAATGCGATGTGCGCATGATCCTCAGCCCATGAGTTTAGATGACTCCCGATTCCCTTTCCCCAGTGACCGGGGTGCACGATCCCAAAGATCCAGGGGTGAACGGGCGGAAGTTGAGTCATCCAACATTCGATGAACCCAGCGAGAGTCCCATCTTCCGCAAAGATCATACGCATATCGGTCTCGGGATTGAATCCTTCGTTTTGCCAATCGAGGCGGAGCAATTCAGGGTCGTTCAAGTCCACGCTCCCATTCAGGCGCATGGAATGAAGGTTCAACAGATCAAAAGCGATCTTGTAATCGTCAATATATCCGCCGCGCGCGGTGTAGCCCGCAGGGAGCGGCAGAATGTTTTGTTTTTCAAGAATTGCGTTCATTGTTTTTTTCCTTTTGTTTACCGATCTACGCTACTCAACCTTCGCGCTTGCTCGCAATGCAATATTCTCCTAACCTTGAAACGCAAGATAAATCTTGCGCTACTGTTCCGCGAGCCATTCTTCGCGCAAGACGCCCATGAACAACATGTCCCAGCGCCTGCCTTCCTTGTTCAGAAATTTCCGCATTCGTCCTTCGTGGCGGAAGCCCGCTTTTTCATAGGAGCGGATCGCGCGCGGGTTGTACTCGAACACCGCCAGCGTCACTCGGCGCAGGTTGACTTCGAGAAATGCATATTGCAAAAGCAGTCGCATCATCTCGGTGCCATAGCCCTTGCCCCAGTTCTCGCGCTCGCCGATGGTCAAGCCGACGAACGCATCTCCGCCCGCCCAGTTGACCACATGCAGGATCATCTCGCCGATCAGGGCATCGTCTTGCAAACGCCGCACGCCGAAGAAATAGATGCTCGCGTCGAGTTCATCCATGTCTTTCTCAATGTGCTTTGTCACACCGGTTGCAGAGGGCATCCGCGCGGGACCGGTATCCATCAACCGCCAATATTCCGAATCGCGCGTCCATCGTGAGAAGGCTTTGCCCATCTCTTCAGGGTCGTATGCCGCGAGACGCACCAACTTGCCAACGATAAGATCGTTCATTCGTCCGCCTTTTGCATCGCCAGCCATTCGTCGCGCAGGATGCCCATCCACAACGAATCGTGACGCGTCCCTTCGCGCTGAACGTCCCGGCGCGTGCGCCCTTCGAGCCGGAACCCGGCTTTCTCATAAGCCTTCAACGCGCGCGGGTTATAGTCCATCAAGCCGAGCGAGACGCGCTGCGCTCCCAATTCCATGAACGCATAACGCACAGCCAGTTTCATCGCCTCTGTGCCGAAACCCCTGCCCCAATACTCGCGCTCGCCGATGCCGATACCAACCCACACTTCGCGGTGGATCAGGTCGCACCATAAAACGAAAAACCCGATCAGCTTATCGTCTTCCAATGCGCGGATCGAAAAATAGTACCGCTCAGGTTTGAAGCCATTCTCAGCGGCTTTCTCGACCCACTCTTTTACTTTGCGCGCCGAATACATCTCAGCCGGGTCGGCATCTGCCAACCGGTGGAATTCCGAATCGCGCTGCCAATTCGCCTGAATCTTCGAACGCGACTCGGGGTCTTCCGACGTTAAGCGGACAAGTTGCCCGCGAAATAGATCGTTCATCTTATTCTCCTTCGCTTCTTTCTACGGGGAAGCCTGCTTCGCCCATTCATCCTTCAACAAGCCCATCACCAACAAATCCCAACGGCGGGCATCGCGCTCCAGAGATTTTCTCCGGCGCACTTCTTCCACAAAGCCGAACTTTTTCGCCAGCGCCAGTCCCCCCTCGTTGTACTCCGGAATGTACGCAGTGACGCGGAACATGTTCAACTCCGAAAACGCAAAGCGGAGGAGCATTTGCGCCGCTTGTGCGCCGAATCCTTTGCGGCGGTCATCGGGCGCGCCAATGCCGAGGCGGATGGTGCAGTTCCCGTTCGCCCACTCGATACGGTGGATCATCGCTTTGCCGATCAAGCGGTCATCCTCCCGCGCGCGGATCATGAAGTGATAAAAGTCCTTATCGTCCTCCATATCCTTCTCGAGCTTTTCGTAACGCTTCTTCACGATCGCCGCCGACATGGGACGCGCCGGCTCGCTCTCGTACAAGCGCAAGAACGAAGCGTCATGCGTCCACTTGGATTCGACCTCGGGGTCTTTCTCAAAGTCAATGGGGCCGAAGCGAATATCTTTTCCTTCGAATAGTTGTGTAGCAATGCCAGACATGATTTTCTCCATTTCCCCTCTCCCACAGGGAGAGAGCCAGGGTGAGGGAAATAAAAACAGCCACGGGGACGCCGTGGCTGTCGAATACGTAAAAAGTATCCTAACGATGAGCAGGCGCAATCCCGGGTCGGGTAAATTCTTGTTGACCAACAGTGAACTTGCTGAAGAACATGGGTCGCGCCTCCTTCCTTGAAAATTTTGTACGGGCGCGAGTGTAACATGCCGGCAGATTCCCCGTCAAGACACTAGAAAGGCAAAATCTAAATGGTAGCCTGGAAAACCGACACAAATACAATTCCTCTCCACACCGTATTGATCGTTTCCGATCAGCAGAATTCAGTCGCGGCGTGGGATGCCCTCTTCAGCCAGCGGAATTGTATTGTGCTCAGCGAATCAAGCCCGCGATATGCGATTCAAGCCGCCCGTCTGGTTGCCCCGTCTCTTGTGTTGGTGGATATCCAACTTACGCGGGACGAGCGAGTCGAACTCCTTGGAGAGTTGCGCAAAGCCAGCCGCGGTCCTATTATCGTGCTTGTTTCGGCAAACACCGCCCAATTGGCGATCGAAGCCAACGAGTCGGCGGCAGATGAGTACCTGCTCAAACCGGTCAACCCGGCCGTGCTGGTTGTCAAAGCCATGGCATGGCTTGCTCAAGCCCGTTAGCATAAACAGGTATTACGCCTGGCGTTTCTCTCCCTCCTCCTTCTAAGTCCAACACTCCCGTGAACATTCACGGGAGTGTTGGATTCGATCATGGGTTGTTGATGTTGATCAACCCCTGTTGAAGTTTATCGAGCATGTCCTGCGCATCCTTTTGCTTTCCGGGGCTGAGCAGGTTGGGGTCCACGTCGCTCAGCCCCAAGGGAGATTGAACCGTGACGCCTCCCTGCCCCGCTACAAGTTGGGACCAGGCGTTTTGAATTGCCTGGATCACATCCGGCTGAATCGTCATCACCCAGCCGCCGGGGCGCTCGTCTGGGGTGGCTGTGCCGATGAGTAGCGCGCCGGTCGTGCCGATGTATGTCAGCAGGTCTGGGTCTGCCACATCCGGGTAAACGAAAAGCGTGTCCACCTCTCGTTGGAGGATGAGGTAATCGGCGTATGGACCATAGCGCGCGGGGTCTTCATCCGTCGGAATTTCCACGAACTGCGGGTAGCACGATTGCAGGTTTTCCACGAGGCAGAAGGAGGGGAAGAAGATCGGGCGGCATAATCCGCAATGAAACGCCATGCCGTTGCGAAAGGCAACTGCGGCTTGTTGCGCGTCGGCGTTCCCTTTGGGCATGATCATACCGATGCGATAATCTTCGGTGAGGAGCGCGGCAGTATAACCAGCCAGAAAGGCGGCGAGGCCGGTCTGACCTTCACCCCCCAACGCGCTGATGTTGCCGCCGGGCAGAATGCCCGGGATGTTGATCGAGAGGAATTGCACTTGTGGCGCGGCGGCGGCTAAAACCGCAATACCGGGATCGGGCGGAAGCGCAATCACGATCTTTAGCCCTGGTTCCGTTAGGTCTGCTTCTGTGATGGAATCACGCACCTGGAAGCGATATCCTGAACTTTGCGTAAGATCGTATACCGTAGTTTGGTAGAGGTTCGATGTTTCGGGGTCAAGGTTTGCCGGCAGGATGAGCACCGCCAGTGGAATGGTCGGTGTTGCGGTAAGAGTCGGCGGGATGACCGGTGTTTCTGAAGGCAGTGGTGTGGATGTAGCGGATGGCTCATTCGCTCCACAGGCATTCAGAAGGAAGATCAGCAGTAAAGCGGCTCTTTGGAAGATGTTTCGCACAAGGTCTCTCCGGTGTTGGAATGAACAGATTATACACGTTGCAATAAAAGGAATATGGTCGCGCAATAACGCCGGATACGAGAATGTCGGACTCTGCCAAATCGGGGTGAATTTTCGTACTACAATTCAAGGAACCTTCTCGCCTGACAAGACGTCGATTAATTGATCGACTGCTTGTCTTTTGAGCGAATCCCATTTAAAGGAGACAGTATCATGAAATACCGTTGGGTTCCATTGTTGATCGTCAACGTATTCTTGCTGGTGAGTTGCGGAGGAGGGAGCGCTGGCGAACCCGCCTTAGACGCGCCGCAGGAGCCGCAACCCGTCCCCACTCAAGAGGTTGCTTCAACTCCGGACAGCGTCCTTCCCCAACCGACCCCTCAAGAAAAAATCGACTTTTCCAACGCGCCGGTAGAGAAATTTGTCGGCATCGCGAAAAACGATCTTGCCCGCTCTTTGGGAATCACGGTCGAGCAAGTGGAGCTGGTAAACACCCAAGCCGTCACCTGGCTCAATTCCGCGTTGGGATGCCCCGCGCCCGGTAAAATGTATGCGCAAGGACAGGTGCCCGGTTATCGAATCGATTTGTCTGCCAATGGGCAGGAATATACGTATCACACCGATCTAAACGGCAATTTTGTGCTCTGCCCCGCCATAGATCAAGAAGAAGGTTTGCCAATCGGACCAACCACCGGACCGAATATTGGCGTACCGATCCCATAAGCGCATCAGGCTGATTAAGAAATTGCGCCCCGAATGAATTCATTCGGGGCGCAATCTTTAACTCTGAACTTGCTGTTATCTTACTTTGGCGCGACGAGCACGTATGCCCAGCCGTTCCATTCACTGACGACCGTGATGGTAACGCCAACGCCAGGCAACGGAACGCTCGACCAGCCGTTGTTGCCGATGGAGGAATCGGGAGCTTCCCAATACCCCAACGTATCGTCGAAGCGGGAATTACCCGGGTAGCCGCCATAGCACTTCTTGACGGAGTTGACGTTCAAACAAATCCGGTCGACACGGTTGACGCCGAATGTCGAGTCGAATGCCTGAACGCGCGGGCGCCATGCCGTTCCATCGGGGCGCAGCATCATATTGGAATGCGCGTCGACCGGCAGGTAGAAGCCGCCGCATGTGCCGGCAGAGCAATAGTCGCCGACGTTGTTATCCGCGAAGGAGTAGTCGAGATACCAGATCAACAAGCCGTCTTGATACGGATAGTGCTCAACCCAATTTCCCTTATTCGGATCATTGAGGAAGCCGAAGTTGTAGGGACCCGTCTTCAGAGACTTGTCGTACCCAATATACTTGCGGTATTCAGCGATGTAGTAGTTGGCGTAGGACTGCGTTACGGTGCCGTTTGTGAGCGAGAAACCGCTGTACGTCCAACCCGGATCGGTCTCGCCGCCATCGACAGGAAGACCGGTCACACTGATTTCATCCACCGAGAAGCCGGTCGTTGCGACAGCGCTGTCAGTCCAATAGCGGAATCCAAGGGTCACGGTCTGGCCGGCATACGCTGAAAGATCGGCGGTCAGATCCACCCATCCGCCGGATGCGCCGGTGATGCCTTCACCAAAGTTCTGACCATTCGGATCGTCATTTGTGGAAAGGTTGGTGGCTACGTTTGTGCCATTGACAGTGAGGTACGCGTAGTCCCATTCCGTCTCGATGTCATAATTCACTTTGGCAGAAAGAGACACAGCGCCGGCGGGCAAGGTCACATCGCGGGTCATGCTATTGTCGAGATCATTCCCAGCGCCGGAGAAATAGTAGTAACTTCCGGCAAAGGGATCGCCGATGAAGCTTTCCACTTCCTTGTCGGGCAAAAGCACGAGAAGCTGTTGCGGGTCGGCAGAGTTAAACTCAGCGGGACCCATCTTCAAGAAGGCTGTCTCGTCGTAGTTTACAACCGCGGCATTCGACCAGCCCAAGTACAGCTTTTCGTATGCGCTCATGTGAATCGGTTTGGTGCCGATACCGTCAGCCGCCTTGCCAGAAGCGCCATAGGAACCACTGGACATAAGAGTCCAGAAGCCCGTGGAGTTCTCAGCGCCGCCGGTGTTACCGGATGTATCGTAGAGATCGGGAAGTCCAAGGTCGTGCGCAAACTCGTGAGCAAATACGCCTACGCCACCGTTCTCAGGTTCAACCGTGTAATCCCCAATCCAGTAACTAGATCCGCCAACTTGAAGACCACCCAATTTATTAAACGCAGGTCCTGCGCTTCCCTGGAGGGTATAGTAGGCATACCAGCGGTGGCTCCAAATGGCATTGGTGCCTTGCGCGCCGCCACCGGTCTCCTCGCCCTCGCCAGCGTGAACAGCCTGGAAGTGGTCGATATAACCATCAGGTTCGTTGAAGTTGGCATCGCCATCGTAATCATAGCGATCCCAGACATCGAATTGACTCAGGTAGGCATCGATCTCGGCGGGGGTTTTGCCAGCGGCAATCTGGTTGTTATACCAGGTTGAGGCGGAATCGCGAATGAAAAGCCAGGTTGTCGCGCAGACAATGCTTCCGCAATAATTTGCGCCGTAGCGAGCCTCGTTATAAGGCACGGTGACCCAATCTTCCACGGTGCCGTTAACCGCATACCGGCCGGACGACTGCTCGATGTAGAAATTGCGCATCGAGTTGGCGCCTGGGGTGGTATCAAAAAGCATTTTGTTGTACATGCTTTGGCTGAAATCGGCTGTCCAGATCGTGGTGTTATCCACCGCGCGATCGGGCTCGGGAATTTCATTGTGAAGAGGTCCGGCTACATCGCCGTAGGAGGAGTGGATCTGAGTGCCGAACTGACCCAGCAGGGTCCAGATCGTATCTTCACCTTCACGCTCCAACTCGACATAGCGGTCTCTATAGAATGGGTAGACGTGTTCGCCCCCATCCAAATAAATACTACCATCCCCCGCCTTACCATGGAACTTCGCTTCCAAGCCCCTCAATGTGGCGGCGTATTGCCGTTCACCAAGCGGATGCGGCGCATTATCGACATCCGAGCCGAGCATCGGGTCGGCTGGAACGGGAGGCGCCGCGCTTGCGATAGGGACGACTGCGATCACTAAAAGCGCCGCAATCATTGTTACATGAAACCACTTTGCTTTCATAACTATTACTCCTCTTATAGTTTGACTTGCAGACTGTGGATTGAATTGTGACTTATTCGATATGGAAAAGGAGACACCTCCTTAATTAAATATCCGCCATACATACAATGGCGGTCTGGCGGTCTTCCAACTCCTACGCAGAAAGGTGGAAGATCCATGACTTTGCGTCCCCACCTCACGGTGGGTTTGCCTTTTTGACAGATTAATAATAAATTAACTCATTGCAAAAAGCAAGTAATGTGTAACCTTTTGCTCGGATGAAATGATGCCCATAAGTCATAGCAATCTTTTATTCTGGAGCGCCTCCAAATGCGCGGAGATTTTGAGATACTTCTCTTTGCATTCTCAGCGCTTCATGAAAGTTCAGGAAACAGTTCGATTTGCCGGGTTACCGGCATTGACGCGGCGCCACAACGCCAGAATTCGGCTTCATGGTCGACGAGGGGGATCGCATTTGGATTTTTTGTCCGCTAATCCTTCTCGGAAAAATTCGCGCAGGTTGGCGAAGAGTAGCGGATTCGCAGACAAAGCGTCATGTTGCGAACATGGAGATTTTCTAATGCGATTGCCCCGCGTGGTCGACTGGGGATCCATTCGGTATAATGCCGCATATGGTCAAACGACTGATCGACAACCTTGACATCATCATCCCGATTGGGATCGCCATACTGTCCATCGTCGGGATGCTCTCTGTCGTATTAATTTTTTTCCTCGGAAAACCGCAGGCGGAAATTTCAGCCGAAGCAACGGCGACGCCTTTTCAATTCCTGTTCCTTGGAACTCTCACTTCGACTAAAGAGCCTACCTCAGCCACCCAACTCCAGAAGGATAAAACCCCCACAATCCCTACACTGCCTACTATCGAAACGAGGCAATCCTCAGACCAGACAATTACGCCTTCGCCTCAACCGCGCTCCGTTTCAGCAGGAACACTTACATCAACATCCGCATCACCTATTACTTTCACGCCGGGCGGGGTTGGCACGCCCACAACTAATGCGACAACATCCTCCGCGATCAAAATTGACGATTTCGACGATTTCATTCTTTACGACGGCGGGTGGATCAGCGAAACAGTCGACGCGGCATATGAAGAAACCCTTTCCATCTCCATCCTCATCGACGACACGGCAACCTTTACTTTCACGGGAACTCAATTCATCATTGGGTATGTGGCAGACCCCCAGTTGGGAACCATGACCATCGCCATCGATGGGAATACTCAAACCCTTAACCAATCCACTGGGTCAGAATGGTCATCCCCCAAATTATCACCGGGCGAACATTCCGTTACCCTCACCCACGCCTCCGGTGAAATTATCTATCTCGATTACATCACCATACTGGGTTCGCCTTGACGCCCAAAGGTATAATTCGACCTTATGTCTAAACGCTTCTTGATCATCTCCATCCTCCTCGCGGCATTGGTCACGGCGATCGCAACCGCCTACTTCATATACCGACCCAATGCCGAACGAGTGATCAAATTCCGCGCATGGATGGACAACCCCGCTTCGCATCCCAAGTGGAAGCTGACGGCCGGTTCCCAATGCGGGCCCGCCCCTTTCCTCTTCCCCACCGACGGGTTTGCCGGCTTCCTATGGGGCGATTCCTTTGGGATTCGTCACACCCACCAAGGCATCGATATCTTCGGCGGGACCGAGGTGGGCATTACGCGCGTGATTTCGGCATACCCCGGCTACCTCACGCGCCTGCCGGAGTGGAAATCTGCCGTGATCGTGCGCGTGCCCAGTGACCCGCTGAACCCCGGCGCGCAGATCTGGCTTTACTACACCCACATGGCTGATCGTTTCGGCAATTCTTTCATTGCGGAAGAATTTCCCGCCGGCGTTTCCGAAATCCCTGTGGAGGCTGGGACATTCCTCGGCTATCAGGGTGATTACTCCGGCGACCCGAACAACCCCGTTGGCATCCACTTGCATTTTTCGATCGTGGAAGACGATGGGACGGGGCAATTTAAAAATGAAATTGAGATCGAAAACACGCTGGACCCGTCGCCCTATTTGGGGTTGCCGTTGAACGCCAAAGAAAACCCCGATCAGGCGCCGGTGTGCGGTTCGTGATTTTTCTTCACAGTGCGGTTGCTCGCCGGAACGCGGCGCATCGAATATATTCAGGATGTGGAATCAGCCTGCTCATGCCGAATCAGATTGAACTGGGGAGTGAAGCGGTTTGTGCGTCCAATATAAAACAGCCGAGGGTATCGTCGGAACCATGTTCGCGTCGTTGGAGGAATGAGGAATAATGAAGGAACTTTTTGATTATCGGGAAAAACTTCTTGCGCGCCTGCTCGAGGCGGCTAAGCAATTCCGCAGTGAATGTCTTGCGGTGAAGGATCCCTTCGCCCCATTGCTGGAAGGCGGCTGGAACGCGCATCAAACTGCCGCGCACATACGCGATGTGGACGCGCAGGCGTATGGCTTGCGAGCGCGCCGCGCGGCGTTGGAGGATAACCCCGAGTTTCAAAATTTTGACGGGGACGCGTATGCCGCGGAGCATTACAACGCGAACGAATCACTGGCAGGCTTGTTGAATGGATTTGTAGCGAGCGTGGAAGCGCTGGTTGAATTTTTGCGGCAACTCCCATCTGCCGCATGGGCGCGCGAATCGCGTCACGTAGAATTAGGGAATGGTTTTACTTTGCAGACCTGGGTGGAACGCGATCTCGCGCACATTGAGGAACATTTGGCGAGTCTGATGAACGGGAAATGACTTTTACCACAGTGGGAAACCGATGAAGCGGAAGAGGGACAGGAAGAACGGTTCGTACATTTGCAAGCCGACCAGGGCGACGATCGCCCCCAACACCGCGCCGGCGAGGATATCCGAAACATAATGCACGCCCATTGCCACGCGAGCCAACGCGACCAATGGCGCCCACAGCCATAAGAGTATGGCAAGCCAGGCGGGACCAAACCACGCGGCGACAACCGCGATGAAGAACGAACGCGCCGCATGCCCGGATGGGAATGAATGCGGATCGGTGTTTCGATAGATGCTTCCCCACTCGCCCTCAGGGCGGCTCCTGCGCACAGTGAATTTGATTCCCATCACCAGCGCCGCCAGCCCCCCGATGCCGACGAACTGAATGACCGCCCATTCTTTCCAAAACGAATTGCCCAATGACCATAAGATTGCCATGGCGATCCACCAAAACCATGAATCGCCGGAGTGCGCGAAGAAGACTGCTACAGCGCGCAATGCGCCTGGCTTTTCAGCCACGCGCATTTGATCGGAAAGACGGGCATCCCTTTCAAGGATGGTTCGGAGGCTCATGCGCGCTTGGCTTTGGGCTTGAGCCGCGCGGTTTTTGAGACAGTCGTCTTCTTCTTGGGCGCGGCGGGTTTCTTTTTCGTTGTTCTCTTCGCCATGGTCCGCGCCTTTGAGGCGGCTTTGCGTTGGGTCTTCGCCAGGTCGGCGCGCAGGAGTTCGAGTTGATGCGGCTTGTCCACATCCATTGCGGCTTCGGCGTAGGGCCAGATGATGGCTCGCCCTTTGATGCCGATGCGCTCGCTGATCCGTCGAACGGCGTCTTCGATGGTGAGTTGTCGCATGAAGAGGGAGAGTAGCAAACCCAGCCCCAGTTTGCTCGCCTGTTTGAGCGGGCTTTTCCGCGCGCCGAGCAGGTCTTCCCAGGTATCCAAATGTTCGGTCGCCATACGGACGTGAGTCACGTTGACGTCTGCGCCGCATACTTCCATATTTTTGAGTTTGGTGTAGGTGCGGTTCGAGCCGGGGAAGCGCGCTTCCATCACATCTTTCAGGCAAATGCCATAATACAGATCGTCTTGCGTTTCCATGGCGGTCTCCACGAGCCAGTCCACCATGTGCGCTTTGAGCGCGGGGATGTCGGAGGACACGATCAGCACGTATTTGCTTTTCTTATCCAACTCAACCGATTTGTTGATGCCTGCCACGATGTTGGAGAGCATGCGTCCCTGGTTGGTGAGGAAATGCAGCGGTTTCTTGCATGTCAGCTCGTTTTTAGGTGAAAGCCCCACAAGGATGACGTTCTTGACGCGTTGCGATTCGCTGAGCGCGTCGAGCACCCATTGCACCATGGGTTTGCCGGCAATATCCACAAGCGCTTTGGCATCGCCCTTCAGGTAGGTGTAGAGCGGGTCTTCCGGGTTGGGTATACCGCCCGCGATCACGACTGCATCCATAAATTCTCCTCCGATTTGCGATTTTGAATTTACGCAGAACGTCCCGAAGGTTCTCGTGAATCAGGTTGGGTTTTTACCAAAACCTTCGGAACGGCGCGTAACATCAGTTAGTTCAATTTTTGTAACTGCGGTTCCAAGCCTAGCTGGTCGATGAGGGCGTTCAATTCGTCGTTCGTCAAGACGCGCCCTTTGCCCGCCACAGCAATGAGCGCCGCTTCGAGCATGTTGGCGCCAAAGGAGCGCCCTTCGATATTGAGCGTGGTGGTGACGAGATATTTCACGCCGCGTTTTTTGAGGAATTCCACATCGGCGGGCGTGGTGGTATTGGTGACGATGATCTTCCCGCGCATGTCTTCCGGCATGTGTTGTTTGACGTATAGAAAATCGCCGCCGGTGACGGTGTTGCCCTGGTAATAGGTTTCGTATTTGGGCGTGACCTTTTCCTGTTTTTCGCCGGTTGGGTAGAGCATACTGAGGGGCATGCGCCCGACGACCGGCATGAGTAGTTTTGCGGTGGTTTTGAGCGCGCTCATGGTGTGAATGGCGAGGGGAATATCCAGGCCGAACATCAGGTCGCCGAAAACGCATTGGTAGCCGGCGTTGATGAATGATTCGGTCATGCCATAGCGGGTGATGCCAGCCACGAGGAAAGCCGTTTTGGGTTGGATCTCGTCGCCGACCTTCTTTTCGAGCCATTGCATGACGCGCGCTTCGAGAGTGTCTTTCACCCCGCTTCCATCCACGTAGGGCGTGCGTTTCACATCCCGCACGAGTTTGAGCGCGCCGTGGAGGGGATAAAACTTCCAGGGGGTGTGCACGCCGAGGTCGATGCCGCCCACGCCGAACGCGTCCACAGTACCGTCCATGTCGCGGAACATTTGACGCGCTTTGTCTTCGTTGCCATCTGTGCCGATGCGTTCGATACGAACGGTTTCGCCCAGCAGGCTAATCTCGACGGTTTTGTTACGGGTGGCTGAACCCAGGCTGATACTGACGGCGCGCTTCATGGAGAGTCCTCCTCAGGATGAGATGACTGATTATAGTCTGAATCAGTTGTCCCCTGCGCGGGAAGCGTGAAGTAAAACGTCGAGCCGTTGCCCGGTTGCGATTCCACCCAGATCTCACCGCCGTGAAATTCGACGATCCGTTTGACGAGGGCAAGGCCGATGCCAGTGCCGTCTGATTTGGGGTCGAGTTTGTTGAATAAGCCGAAGATGCGTTCGTGATGCTCGGGCTCGATTCCCATGCCGTTATCGCGCACAAAAAAAATGGGCATGCCATGTTGCCAACCCGCCACCCCGATCTCGATGATGGGCGTCGGTTGTTCGCCCATGAATTTTGCGGCGTTCCCGACCAGGTTTTGAACGACTTCGAAGATGCGCTGACGATCGCCTTGCGCGTTGGGCAGGTTGTTTTGCGCGCGCACCTCCACCCCGCGTTGATGGATCTGCCCGTGCGATAAGTTCAACACATCAGCCACCAGTTGCTGCATATTGACCAGCGTCGGTTCGTTCATGAGCCTGCCCACTCTCGAAAGTTCGAGCAGGTCGTTGAGTAACTGTTGCATTTTGTCGGTCGCATCCACAATGCGCTGGATGTCGGCTTCCAATCGTTCGGTGTTCCCGGTGAGGGCGTCTTGCTTGAGGTAGCCGAGAAAGCCTCGAATGGTGAAGAGCGGAGATTTGAGATCGTGCGATACGGTGTAGGTGAACCGTTCGAGTTCGGCGTTTTTCGATTCCAATTCGCTGATCAGTTTTCTGCGCTGGTGGAGTTCGCGCTGGAGGGCGGTTTCGTCCAGTTGCCGTTTGATGGCTGTGCCGAGAATATTCCCCGCGACCAGCAACGCGTCGATCTCTGTATTGGTCCATTCTCGCTCGTTGTCCACATCGTCGAATCCGATGGCGCCCCACCATGTGCCAGCCACAAACACCGGAAAGTCCAGGAGCGCTTTCATCCCGCGCCCAAGCAAGGCGTTCATTTGGGTTGCAGTGAGGCGTTTGGCATCGCCAATATAGGGTTGCCCCGCGATCATGGCTTCATACCAATTTTCAAAACCAATTTCGCGCACGGGAATGTTTTGGTATGCCGGGATATGAAGGCCGCTCGATAGCGGAGGCGCGGCCCATTCAAATTGCATCGAAGTGACCAGGGTGCCGTCTGGTAGTTCATGGTTTTCGAACACAAAGACATGGGAGGCATTGACCGTGACGCCCAATTTTTCGAGAACGGCATCGATCTCGTTCCGCCAGTCGGACGATTTCAGGAACCGGTTCGCCGCATCGGCGACCGCTTCGAGGATCGATTCACGGTGACGCAATCTGGCTTCGATTTGTTTCCGTTCCACCAACTCTTTTTGCAGGGCGCGCTCGTCCGCTTGGCGGCGGATGGCGTTACTCAGCAAATTAGCCACCACGCGCAGCGTATCCACTTCAAAATGAGTCCATTCGCGCGCGTTGTCGTAGACGTCGAAACCGACTGTGCCCCACCAGCGCCCTTCCACCACGAGAGGCACTTCTGCATGGGCTTTCATGCCGATATTTTCAAAACGGGGTTTATCTGCGGGCGAATAGGTATTCAAATTACCGGCGTAGGCTTCACCGCGTTGCAGGTGTTCGTTGGCGCTACCCGGCAGAATCTGGATGATATGCGCCTCAGTGTATGAACCGTAATCGGTTGCGGTGGGGAATCCCGGGGCGGTCCATTCGCGGAACAACTTTGCCCGCTCCAAGCCATCGGGACCGGTGAAGTTTTCAAATAAGTAGGCATGCGTGGCATTCATTGCCCTGCCCAGCCGCTCCAAGACAACTTCGATCACATCCTTCCAATTGGAAGAAGTAAGGAACTGTTCGGCGGCAAACATCACCGCTTCGAGCACAAATTCGCGTTGGCGAAGGTTCACTTCGATCAGAGTCCGTTCAGATAACTCAGTTTGCAAATTGGAAAACAAGCGGGAGTTTTCGAGGGCAATACCGATATGCTCGCCCAAGGTCGAGATTAATTTGAAGTCGGCTTCTGTTAATTTCACTCCTTGCGTGCTTTCCACGTTGAGTATCCCCACAAAGGTTCCCTGATCGAATAGCGGTATGCAAATTTCAGAGATGACGCCTTCCACCGCCTGCCGGTACAAGGAATTTGTGGAGACATCCTCAATAAATTCGGGAACGCCAGTCCGCGCGACCTTGCCGATCACGCCTTCCTCGAGGGTAATGGTTGTATAGGGAGTCTCATACCCCACCTGATGTTGCATGATCAATACCCCATCTTGTAGTAAATACAGGCTGACCTGTGTGTACCCGAATGATTCGGCGATCGATTCGACAACATTGAAGATCACCCCGCGTCGATCGATCGATTGCGCCATGGCATTGCGCACCCGGCCGATCAGGGCAAGTTCCTGCGCCTGTTTTTTAGCGGTTTCATAAAGCAGACGATACCGCTGTTCCTCCTCGATCAATGCCCGCTCGGCGCGCTGACGCTCCAATAATTCGGATTGCAAGTCGGAAAACAAACGGGAATTTTCAAGCGCAATGGCAACTTGATCGGCAAAAATGACCGCCAGTTCGGCATGGTGGCGCGTAAATTGATTCGTCTCGCATCCATCCAGGGCGATCACTCCGAAAATTTCCCCGCGCGCCTTCAGCGGTATCGCCAGCCATGAATGAATGTAATTATGCGGCGGGATTTGAAAATCCTTCATTTGGTTCTGCACATCGAGTTTCAACAAATAAGGAACAGCGCCCTTCAAAATCGGAAGGACGGCATTATCATCGTCGATCTCAAACTTATAGTTCCCAACCAGCAACTCGGCAGGCAGGTTCCGCCCCGCGATAAATTTTTGCTCGCGCCCATCGATCCTCCAAATCGACGCGCTATCGTATGGCACGACCCGTTTAATTTGATCGAGGATCTTCTCGATGATTTCCGAAAACTCCAGCGAGCCGACGATGCCCGCCAAACTTTCACGCAGGGTTTCCGATTCTTGATTCTTAACCTCCAACTCGTGGATCAAGTTTTCATCATCATATTCAAGATGCTGGGGCAAGGTTGTAGCGCGGAAAATCAGGAGCGCCGACGCCTCGGAATATGCCGCGATGCGCATTTCATATCCGCGAGGCTCCGGCGCGCCGGGTAATTGAAAGTCCAATGGGCGGGCAAGTTTGTCATCCAACACAAGGCGAACAGCAGACAAGGCGGCTGAACAAACTTGGGGCGGCAAAAAATCACGGAGGTTTCCTCCCACGCGTTGCGCCTCATCAAAAGGCGGTTGCGCATTTCGAGCGGGGAGGCATGCCAGCACCTCGCCGTCTGCGGAAACTTCAAGGAGCGTATCCGGCAACACGCGCAACAGATCGCGATGGTGTTCCGCCAGCAGAGACTCTTGAACCGTTTTCTTTTTTGATTTCATGAGTTTGATGCGCGCAAAAAGGCGCAGTCAGCATTATAGTGGAATCCCGCCAGAATCGCTTCCCAATTTCGTTGAAATATCAGGGAGCGCAAATAGCCTTGAAGGGTTCCCGGGTCGTCACAATATTCGGCTCCAGCGTTTGGACGATCATGGCGTAATCTCTCGCGCTTCGCACCTGATAAAAATCCTGCGCGCGTTTTACGCCTCCCTCCTCAAACTGGATGGACATCTCCTGCGATGTATCGCCCGTGCTTTCCTCCTTCCACATCCAAACCACATTGGACGGACCGTATGCCGCGATCTCCACAGTGATGGTGACCAGGCGGGGGAACGAGTCGCATGCCACGTTCATCGCCGCCGGGTCGATGCTCACGAGTACGGCTGATACAGTGACCGGAGGCGCTGTCGCCACTGGCACCGCCTCGGTGTTGCCCTCCGTATCGGTGAAGTCGGAGGACAGCCAGCAGATTGTCGATGGATCGCTCGGGTTCCGAACCTGCCACCATGCAAGGTCGGGGCTTTTACCGATCACTTCGGCAAATTTCCCGGGGTTCAGTTCTCCCACAACCGAATAGGCAATGCCCGGACCAAAGCGGCAATTCACGATGTGCTCCTTGGGATAGGCAACCACAAGCCTTAGGGACAATGTCGGCGTGGGGGTGGGCAATGCGTAGGTTAGGAAGGTTTCGATCGGGACGATCGAAGGCGTGGAATTGTCCGCAGGCGGCGTATCCGGTTTCAATGGAGGAAGAGGCGTTTGTGTCCCCGATGGTAAATTGCACGAAGCGGAAATCAACATGAGAACGGCGGCGTATCCTATTATTCTCCTCATTCATCCTCCTTTGTGTCATCATCTTAGCGCGAGAAAAATGCGACCGCAATAGGTCTTATGGTCTGGCAGGAATGTGATACAATGGTTTTAGAACATTTTTTCTGTTTTGAAAGGAAGCCCACATGAGCAAACGAGTCCTGATATTGGTTGGAACGACCAAGGGCGGGTTTATTTTCGAGAGCGATGAGAAACGCAAGAAATGGGAGATGAGCGACATTCTGTTCAAAGGTTGGAATGTGATGCACATGCAAATGGACCCGCGCGACCAGCGGCTGTACGCGGCGACGAGTCACTTTGTATATGGTCCAACCATCCATCACTCGGACGACCTCGGCAACACGTGGACGCAAGCGAAGGAGTCGCCTGCCCTGTCGCGAGGGTCGAAGTCGGGCAGACCAGCCAGCACGATGGATGAAGCGTTCATTTCCGAAGGCGGCGAGAGCATCAAAGAAAAACCTGAGAAGATGATCAAAGTATGGAATATCAAGCCCGGGCGCGCGAGCGAGCCGAATGTGTTGTATGCGGGGGCGCAACCCGCTTCGTTGTTTGTGTCGAAAGATCGCGGCGATACGTGGACTTTGAATGAAAGTCTGTACGATCATCCTCAACGCGGAGAATGGGGACCGGGCGCGGGCGGGTTGACCCTGCACACGATTCTGCTCGACCCAACAAACGATCAGCGCATGTACATTGCCGTGTCAGCCGCAGGATGTTATCGCACCGACGATGGCGGCGTGACGTGGAAACCGTATAACAAAAATGTGCGCGCCGATTTTATGCCCGATAAATATCCGGAGTTCGGTCAATGCGTGCATAAAATGACGATGCACCCGGCAACGCCGAATGTGTTGTATCAGCAAAATCACTGCGGCGTGTATCGCAGTGACAACTTCGGCGAAGATTGGGTTGACATCGGCGAGGGCAAGTTGCCGACGCCTTTTGGTTTTGCGATTGGCGTGCATCCGACGGATCCGCGCACGATTTACACCGTGCCGGAAGAAAGCCAGGAATATCACATCAGCGTGGATGGGCAGTTTGCGGTCTGGCGTAGCCGCGACGCGGGCAATTCGTGGGAAAAACTCACAAAGGGATTACCCGAACGCGCTCACGTGGATGTTCTGCGCGAAGCGATGGGACTCGATTCGTTCGAGGATGCCGGGGTGTACGTCGGCACGAACACGGGTCAACTGTTTTACACGCGCGATTCGGGCGACAATTGGGAATTGCTGGCAGATTTCCTGCCGCCGATCCAATCGGTGGAAGCGGCGGTGGTTGGATGAAAACGTAGGACGAGATGCGCAAAGCGTCTCGTCCTACGTTTGTGTTGCAATAAACTTCCGAGGACAGGATTTCACTACTAATAGAGCGGGAGTATGTTTTTTTCAATCCATGTTGAATCTCGGTTTTCCAGAATCACGCGATAATATTCGATAAAGTTGGTTTCATCCCCGCTATAATAATGTTCGGCCAGGAATAAAGATTTGACCCCATCAGAGTAAACAAATGCAAAGAATATCGCGGCAATCGCTCGTTCTTGGAAGAATCTTTCCAGATCCTCGCTTGTACATTCTCGCTTTGAGCGGGTCTCATAAAACCAGCATTGGCGCACATCTTGCCTGCCCGATGGAACCCCATAGAGCACATTGCCCCTAATCTCTAATTGCGACAGGACAATCAAGACCGGGCGGCTATAACTAATGTCTCGAACTGCAATGCGCGCGACGAATTCTTCCACAGTTTCGTTTTCAAATTGGACGAGAGGGTCCCGGAGTGGGGGAATTCCGATGAATACTTCAGAAGTGGATTGTGGTTGAATCGGCGTGGCGGTAGGGTCAAGTACAACAGTTGGCGCAGGCTCACGGACGCAACTTGGTATGATCAACACGCAAACCAAAGATATGACTGCTATGGACCGATTAACAAACATCGTTCACCTGCCAATTCCGAACTGATACCTTCGCGCTTCACAATTAACATAATAATTCCTTTTGCTTACCACTACATTAAAATCGGTGGTGAAGGTTTTGTTAGAGCCGGCATCATACTCTTCTTTTTCTTTCGCAACCAGCGGAGTTATAATCGCCGAGCAATCGTAAATCGAAAATCTGAAATCGTAAATCGGAGAATCATGCATATCCTCGTAACCAACGACGACGGCGTCCAAGCGCCGGGACTGCTCGCCCTCGCGCAGGAAGTTCGCAAACTTGGCAAAGTGACCGTGTTCGCGCCTGATAAAAATTGGTCTGCATCGGGACATGTGAAAACGCTGGATCGTCCATTGCGCGTGCGCGAAACGACTCTTGCAGATGGAACATCCGCGTTCATGTCTGACGGCGCGCCGTCGGATTGTGTCGCGTTGCCATTGCTTGGGTTTCTCGAAGAAAAAGTTGATCTGGTCGTTTCAGGGATCAATCCCTACTCGAACATCGGTCACGATGTAACTTACTCTGGGACTGTGACCGCCGCGATGGAAGCGGTGATCACTGGCGTGAAGGGAATCGCGTTCTCGCTGGCTTCGCAAGATAAACCTGCGAACACCGTCACCGACTACAGCCACGCCGCGCAAGTGGCACGAGTAGTGACTCAAAAGGTCATCGAGCAGGGACTGGCGGAGGGCGTGGTGTTGAATGTCAACATCCCCTATTTGAGTTTTGATGCGATCAACGGATATGCCATCACGCGGCAGGGAATGCGCGTGTACCGCGACGCGCTCGATAAGCGCATTGACCCGCGCGGGCGTCCCTATTATTGGATCGGCGGCGACGAGCCGACAGGTGTCAATGAAGAGGGAACGGATGTCGGCGCGTTGGCAAGCGGATACGTTTCCATCACGCCGTTGCAATTGGACTTGACGAATTACAAGGCGATGGATGTGTTGAGGAAGTGGGAGTTTTGAGAGCAGTGATCGAGTGAACAGTGAGCAGTGATCAGTAAACCATGTCCTTCCTCAAAAAGCTCTTCTCCAGCGAACCTGCCAAGCCTGAGAAAAAATATCTCACCTTCCATGTGAAATGCAATCGTTGCGGCGAGACTCTCGAATGCCGCGTGGACTTGGACAACGACCTCAGCCTCAACGATGAAGGCAACGGCTACTTTGCCCGCAAGGGATTGATGGGAAGCAATCTGTGCTTTCAACAGATCGAAGTGGAATTAACCTTCGACTCGGCGCGTCAATTACTGGAGAAAACCATCACTGGCGGTCAATTCACCAATCTCTAGTCTCCAATTCTCTAATCCTCTTTTCCTCAATTACCAATTACTACTTACCATGCGCTTTGCCTCCCCTCCCAACCAACAAGCCTATTACGAACAAGTGTGGACTCTTGTGCGGCAAATCCCGCGTGGGAAGGTTGCCTCATACGGACAGATCGCGCTGATGCTCCCTCCGCCGAACGGGGTGGAGTTCGAGGCGTACAAGGCGTTCGGTCCGCGTTGGGTGGGCGGCGCGATGGCGAACTGTCCCGACGATGTGCCGTGGCAGAGAGTCATCAATTCGCAGGGAAAGATCAGCGAACGCGCGGGCGCGGAGAGGCAACGTCAACGTTTGGAGGAGGAGGGTATTATGTTCGTGAAAGACAAGGTGGATATGAAGAAGTACGGCTGGGGCGGGCTGGACGAGACAGACGCGCCGAAGCAGGGGAATTTATTTTAGGAGGCGGAAACATATTCCATTGCAAGGACAGCGACTTTGCTGTAACCATGCGACTGATCGCAAAGTGAACTTTGCGGCACGGGCTCCAATATTTAACTTGACAAGCAGGGCAAGATTCGTACAATAGCCGCCAGCATGAAACCGATCAATAGTTTTCAACATTGCTTGTGTCTATGGCGGGGTTCGTAACCACTGCCTCAGACGTTTCCGCAAGCAGTCAACTCGTCAGGCAGTGAACGCCCCCGCGCATCCATTATGCCGCGCAGGAATTGTTCGCTGTCCTTTTGTTTAAGTTGACTGCTTTTAATTTTAACGAGACCCTACCAAAAAGAGGAAAACATCATGTCGTACGCCTATCCTGAATTTCTTGTGGAGACCGACTGGGTCGCCGAACACGTGAACGATGCGAACGTCCGCATCCTCGAATCGGATGAAGACCCGTTATTGTACGCGGTGGGGCACATCCCCGGCGCCGCGCAAGTAGATTGGTTCAGCACGCTCCAACATCCGTTGCGCCGCGATTTTCTCACCAAAGAAAAGTTCGAGGAGACTCTCTCGAGCCTCGGCATTGCCAACGACACCACCGTCGTTTTTTATGGCGATAAATCCAACTGGTTCGCATGCTACGCGCTGTGGCTGTTCCAATATTACGGACACGAGAATGTGAAGATCATGAACGGCGGGCGCCTCAAGTGGGAGAAGGAGAACCGGCCGCTGGTGAAGGAAATCGCCTCCTATGGGAAAACAGCCTACCGCGCGAAAGAAGCGGATCGGTCCATCCGCGCCTTCCGCGATGAGGTGTTGAAACAGTCCAACGAGAAGAAGCCGCTTGTAGACGTGCGTTCGCCGAAGGAATATTCGGGCGAGTTGATCTCGATGCCGAATTACCCGCAAGAGGGCGCCACACGCGGCGGACACATCCCCGGCGCGGTGAGCATTCCGTGGGCGACCGCCGTGAATGAAGCGGACAGCACGTTTAAGACCCCCGAAGAATTGCGCGCGTTGTATGAAGGGAAGAATATCAAAGCGGACGGCGAGGTGATCGCGTATTGCCGCATCGGCGAACGCTCTTCGCTGACGTGGTTCGTGTTGAAATACCTGCTCGGGTATCCCGCTGTAAAAAACTACGACGGCTCATGGACGGAGTGGGGCAACCTCGTCGACGCGCCGATCGAAAAATAAAATCCTATGAAACACAAAGGACACAAAGGTTTTTTTCCTTCGTGTTCTTTGTGTCCTTCGTGGTGAACATATGCCCATCCCCCTCACCCTCCAAGAGATCGTAGACGATTTCGCTTCGATGACGCGCGAAGAAAAACTGGAAACGCTGATCGGGTACGCCGAGGCCTTCCCGCCCCTGCCCGACCGTTACACAGCGCAACGCGATCGCATGGAAACCGTGCCCGAATGTATGACCGCTGTGTTCCTGGTCGCTGAGAAACAGCCCGATGATACGATCCTTTTTTACTTCGACATTCCGCCGCAATCGCCCACCGTGCGCGGACTGGCTTCGATTCTTCGCGACGGGTTGAACGGCTCCACCCTGGGAGAGATTCTCAGCGTCCCCGCCGATTTCTACCTGCCGATGAATCTACAAGAGGCGGTTTCGCAACAACGCTTGAACGGATTCGTGGGAGTGCTGGCTCACATGAAGCACGCGGCTGTGCATCCGCAATCGGGGTGAAGATAAATCGCCGAGGTAAGCGCAGGGTACGTTGACCCGAAAAGGCATGAAGTATTTGTGAAAGTTGCGATTCCTACAAAAGGAACAAACCGCCGTC
This sequence comes from Candidatus Defluviilinea gracilis, assembly GCF_057138825.1. Taxonomy (NCBI): domain Bacteria; kingdom Bacillati; phylum Chloroflexota; class Anaerolineae; order Anaerolineales; family Candidatus Villigracilaceae; genus Candidatus Defluviilinea; species Candidatus Defluviilinea gracilis. The sequence goes on along the minus strand of NZ_DBNHEF010000068.1, from coordinate 69,027 downwards.
GAACTGATAATTCGGCGGCGGTTTGTTGAATTAGAGATGGCTCATGGTATGAGCAATGTGGCGTACATCGAAAAGCGGAAGGTATCCGCCGTGTTCGACGAGGAGAACGCGGCAGGCAGGGACCCGAAGGGGTAGGCATAATAACGACCCGAACCCGCCACAGTCAACCTCCCTGCCAGTGTGTTGTTCTGCGGCAGGAATGCCAGCCAGTAGGTTCCCGCCGGTAGGGATGGTTGAGTCAACACAGTTCGGGTATTCCACCCCGCGACCGGCGTGAAGGCGGCTGTTTCCGCCAGCAAAGCCCCCGGGGCATTCCCCGAATCACTGTAGATGCCAAGCCGCAACTGCCCTCCTGTGGTAGACACATAATAACTCAGGCTTTGGATGGTCGCGCCCTGCGTCAGCGTAACCTGCTGTGCCACCAACTGATTCCCCAACCCTCCATATGGGATGCTCAGCACGTTCGTTTCACCTATGATAACTGTGTCTTCCCCCCAGGTGGGGGTACTCGTGGGCGTAGGGGTAAACGTTGAAGTGACAGGCGGGGTCAAGGTTGCTGTGGGAGTTCGCGTTGAGGTGCTTGTGATGGCTGGCGTGAATGTTGGTGTCGGCGTAGTCGGAGGGTCTACGCTTCGATAAAGAATAACCAACCCCATACTATCGGCAAATACCAGATCGGGCAGTTGGTCTCCATTGAGATCGCCAATCGCCAGATCGTCGGTATTTAAATTCGGCAAGGGGTATAACGCCTCAACGCCCATCACGCCATTTATCTCTTGCAAAAAGACGCCAGCCCGCAACCAACCATTGTGCGCGACAATTACGTCTTCCAAACCGTCAGAGTTAACATCAGCAATATCAACTGCTTCGGGAATATCATAAGCCGGGTAGGAAACAGATGGCTGAAGGTTCCCATTGGCATCTTGCGCAAAAACCGCAATGTTCGAACTTGGGCTGTTGCCTCCATAACTGAGCGTAATATCCAACCGTCCATCGCCGGTTACGTCTCCAATCGCAATTCCCTTACTGAGGCAGGGTGATGCGCATGCCGCAATGGAGTAATTCGAGGCTGTAGTCAGCGATCCATTCGTATTTTGGAGATACACCATGAGGTTGCTGTTCACATACCCCTGTCCGTTCATCTTGACGACATCGTTCAAGCCATCGCCATTGACATCTCCGATGGCTAGATCGTCAAACCCGGCGGCTACAGATGGATAGGTTGTCATGGCATTGAGCGCGCCATCCGGCTGTTGGATAAAGACGCCAATGGTCGCATGGGTGTGATGAGCGACTACAATATCGTTTAGTCCATCATTATTCACATCATCGATCGCGACCGCGTCAGGTCCCGAATTCGTGGCATAGGTTATGCGATCGGCGAATTCGCCGGCGCTATTTTGGGCAAAAAGGCTGATCGTATTATCTGAAAAATTTACTGTGACAACATCATCCCAGCCGTCATTGTTCACATCTCCAACAGCCATATGCTCCGCTCTGTTGCCACCCGGATACGCGCGAGGTTGAGAGAGATTGCCATTGACATCCTGGGTAAAGATCAACAGACTGGAGGGGACGCCGGAAACATTCATTCGCACCGAAAGGGCAACATCCTGCCTATCGTCATGGTTGAAGTCTCCAACGCCTACCGCGTAGGAACTCTTCCCGCAGTTATACTGTTTGTATGGCAGAAAGAGGGTGGCGGAGCCGGAACCATTTCCAATAACGCAACTGATACCCGAGGTAGATGTGGCAGTCGGTGTGGCAGTGGGCGATGCTATTGTCAACGTGGCATACAGCGAAAAGTGGAACGCGCCGCTGGAAGGAGCGGTCGAGTATGAAGCGGGCAATGCTCCAAAGGTGTAGCCATAGTAACGTCCCACACCCGAATAGGAAATGCGCCCAGCGAACGAACTACTCTGCGGCAGGAACGCCAGCCAGTACGTGCCGGCGGGTAGGAGTGTGGGAGTGATGACGGGTTGTGTGTTCCAACCGGTCACCGGGGTAAACGCGGAAGTTTCCGCAACCAGCGTCCCGGGGTTCGAGCCGTTGTTGTTGTAGATGCCGAGGCGCAGTTGTCCGCTCGCTGTCGAGACGTAATAACTCAGGCTTTGAATTGTCGCGCTTTGCGAGAGGGTCACTTGCTGGGCTATCAGTTGGTTGCCGATGCCTGAATAGGCGCTGGTGAGTACGCTCGTCTCGCCCACCTGAATGGTTGCAGGGGTGGAAGTCATGGTGGGCAATGCAGTGGTTGGGATGAAAGTTGACGTTGGAGTCCGTGTTGTCGTGCGAGTTGCCGTCGGTGTGGGTGTAATTGCCGATGTGGTCGTAGGCGTGGACGTGAAAAGCGGGAGCGGAGTGCTGATCGTCGCCGTAGGCGTTATTGTTGGTGTTCGAGTTGCTGTGGCTGTGCGTGCTGCAGTGCGCGTCGGTGTTGGTGTAAGGGTATTGCTGTTCGTTGGCGTGCGTGTGACTGTTGGCGAGGGCGTGAAAGTTGGCGTAACCGTGGAGGTGTTGGTCGGAACAGAGGCGAGTGTCAACGTGGCATACAGCGAAAAGTGGAACGCGCCGCTGGATGCGGAGGTTGAATAGGAGGGAGGCAACGCTCCAAAGGCGTAGCCATAGTAACGTCCCACACCCGAATAGGAAATGCGCCCGGCGAACGAACTACTCTGCGGCAAGAAAGCCAGCCAGTACGTGCCGGCAGGTAGGAGTGTGGGAGTGATGACGGGTTGTGTGTTCCAACCTGTCACCGGGGTAAACGCGGAAGTTTCCGCAACCAGCGTCCCGGGGTTCGAGCCGTTATTGTTGTAGATGCCAAGGCGCAGTTGTCCGCTCGCTGTCGAGACGTAATAACTCAGGCTTTGAATAGTGGCGCTTTGCGAGAGGGTTACTTGTTGCGCCACAAGTTGATTGCCGATGCCGGAATAGGAGTTGGTGAGAATGCTCGTCTCGCCGATCGTGATTGGGGGAACGGGCGTGGAGGTTGGGGAGGAGTTCGGGGTAGCTGAGACTTCTGTTGTCGTGGGGGTTGGCACGGTGGGAGTGCGCGTTGGAGTTTTTGTGATTATTGGTGTTGAGGTAGGGATCGTTGGTGTGACGCCTAGAGTGGGTGTAGTCGTATCGGTTGGCGCCGGTGTTGGAGTTGATGGGGGTGAAACCAGGTCGCCGATGTAGCGGGCAATGGCAATGTCATAATTAGAGCCGTTATACCGATATCCAGCTACCACGATCTTGCCATCCGCCTGGATACTGACCGAGTTTGCAATGTCATCCCGATTCATATCGAAATCGGTAATCACGAGACCATCCGAGTCGAATGTAGAATCGATCAGACCATTAGGATGAAAACGAGCTATCGCAAAATCATAATCACGGTTCGAATAGCCGGCAATAACAATTTTTCCATTTGACTGCAATACAAGATCGCTGGCGGTTGGAGAATTCAACATTCCAGGATAAGCAGTTGAAGTCTTTCCATCCAAATCAAAAGATGGATCTAGCGCCCCGGTATTGGAATATCGAGCCACCAAGAAACGATCTTCACTATAGCCTCCCAAAACGATCTTACCATCGGGCTGAAGCGCAACAAAACCGCCTCGCTCAGAGCCTACCCCAAAATCAGTGATTACTTTTCCATCTACATCGAAGCCGGGGTCCAGATTCCCGGCGCTGTCAAAACGTAAGAGGGCAAGATCCGTATCGCTCCCATTATACGCTCTGCCGCCGATTAAGATTTTCCCATCAGGTTGGATGGCGATCGAAGAGGCAAACTCATCGCTCCCAGTCCCTACCTCAGTAGAGACCATGCCATCACCGTCGAACGTCGGATCAAGCGATCCATCCGAGGTATAGCGCAGTAATACGATGTCGTTATCATTTATGCCTACATTTTTATAGCCGGTAAGGACAATTTTTCCATCCGTCTGAACGGCGACGCTGGTCGCCAATTCGTGACTACTGTTAAGATCGGTGACAGCTTTTCCGTCTGCGCTGAAACTCGAGTCCAGCGATCCATCGGTGTTATAGCGCGCCACAGCGATTTTTGCTCCACCATTGAAGGGTCCGATTTCAGAATATCCGACTACCACAATTTTCCAGTCAGGCTGAATGGCCATTGCCATCGGAACCTCGCTTGCTCCGAAATCTGTTGTGACAATGCCATCAAAATCGAAACTTGCGTCCAGCGAGCCATCGGGGTTATATCGTGCCACAAAAAAGTCATCGCCGTTGGAAGTACCGAAACTGCCTACGACAAGGATATTACCATCTGGCTGGATTGCAACCGCGCGCGCTTCATCGTGATAATTCCCAATCGCCGTGGTCACCAACCCATCGCCATCGAAGGTCGAATCTAAACTGCCATTTCCTGAAGTCCCTGTCGTAAACTCCCACCAATCCCCGTTGTTTGCATAGGTCGTTCCCGTTGTATTATTCGCCCTCACCTGCCAGTAGAAAGTTGTATTCGATGGTAAATCCTGCAAAGCGGCGTTGGTGTCATACGTTCCCAGCCAATACTTTCCGGTCCAGTTGGTATCGCAAGAGTTGTTATCGACCGTATCAAAGCAATACTCGTAATCCACTGCCCCGAGGCTGGAGTTCCACTGTAAGAAAAGACCGGTAGGCGATATGAGAGCCGCATCTGCCGGGCTTGCTTTGCTGAAAGTATCCGGCGGCAGGAGGAGCGTCAGGGAAGCCTCTGCGCTAAACTCGCGCCCGGTGTTCAATTCGCCCTTGAACGTGGTCTTCAACACCACCGCGTAATCACGGATTTCATGCGCCTTCTCCGCGACCGCTTTAGGCAAATAGATTAGTTCATTCCAATCGGTTGTTCCTGCTGAATTAAGCGGGATGTTGGCTCTAAATGGTCCAAAGGATTCGCTGACCGGCACATCATACTGGGTGAAAAACTGATACGTTCGGCTTGTGATTTTGCCTGATAGATGACCCAATTCAGAAATGCGATACGGAACAAGTCTGCTTTCCCCGCTTCCCATACCCACCGGGTAACGGGGAGTCTCGACACTGACTTTCGAGAAGGTGGCGCTGTCATCGGCAAAGGCGTTTGTATTGCCTGCCGCTTGACTCGGGTTCACCCTCATCAACCCCACAAGGAATGCAACGATCAAGAAAGCTCGCGCAACAAATCCGATTCTAGATAGATTGAACATGGTTGTCTCCTCTGGAGGGAAATCCTCCCTGCTTTAACTGATCCACCGTATTGCCAGAAATTTATTTTATGGCGCAATGCTGATCATAGTCAAGAGATGGATGTCACAGTTTTGTTACACGGAGAGGGGAAGCAAAACATCAAATGAAATACTACTTACCTGAGAGTTTATAACGTTCGCAGTTGGCGGGCAGTTGTACTGCCGTCGTCATAGCGCAACTTCGACGAAACAGGTTCAACTGCGTAACTCTTACAGGTTTAAAAGTACCCGCGCCGAACGCAAGCGGGAGGTAAATGCTGATAATTTTTTTCGTCTTTTCTGAAAACTCTACGTTCAACATCATTTTTCCACGTCCCCAAAAAGAAACTGTCGGGCGATGAGATGAATATCACGGCGCAAGGTTGCCCGACGATGAAAACCGTCCATGAATGAAAAGCCGCGCATCAACGAATGGAGGAAGAATTCGTGAATGGATTACCCGGCATACGCGCCCCGTTACAAACTTTGCGCTGTACTACGAAAAGCGCCTAACACAAAGATTTATCTATACAACTTGAATTTTCCCCCCATTTATGCTATCAATAGGAAAATTTTCCCCAAGGATCTTGAATGCACCGAGAACGCGTATCTGAAAATGTATATTGGTTCCAAAGCGAAGTGTATGCGCAGGTGACGGCAGGCGTCATCGCCGGGCCGCAGTGGGCGGTGGTGATCGACACCCTCGCCCTGCCCGACGAAACCCTGAGCATCCGCGAATTCATCGAACACGAATTGAACGTCCCCGTCCGCTATGTGATCAACACCCACTACCACGCCGACCACGCCTGGGGCAACTGCTTCTTCCCCGGCGCCACCATCGTCGCGCACGAACACTGCCGCGCCATGCTCGAAGAACGCGGCATCCCCTCGCTCGAAGCCGCCAAACGGCAAAACCCCGCCATGCGACAAGTCAAGATCGCCCTGCCGCACATGACCTTCAAAGCCGGCGAACTCACCCTGCGCGTCGGCAAGAAGAACCTGATCCTCTCCACGACGCCCGGTCACAGCGGTGATGGCATCTCGGTGCTGGTGGAGGAAGACCGCATCCTCTTCGCAGGGGATGCCTTTATGCCCATCCCCTACATCGTCGACGGCGACGCGGACGACATTATGACCTCCATCAAACACATCGGGCGCATGGGGCTGGAAAACATCGTCCAAGGTCACGGCGATGTTATTCTGCGCGGCGAGATCGACGCGGCGGTCAAGGAAAACCTCAATTACCTGACAACCATCAAAAGATCGGTGAAATCCGCATCGAAGCGTAAGAACGCCGAAGAACTCATCGAACAGATCAGTATCGAGTCATGCGGCAAGAGCCGCGTTTACCTCGGCGGGCTTGCCGAACAACTACACCGCAGAAATTTACAAGCCCTGCTCCAATCCATGAGTTAACAGACGCCATAAAGCGCGATTGATCTTGCGAGGGAGCGTCTAAAATCGAACCCATCCACGATCATGTTACCCTGAGAGAGTGTTTCTTAGCGCCTTTTTGCTCTCACAGGGTCTGTGACCCTGTGAAATGCGGCGGTCACAGACCGCCTTAGAGCGTAACCGCGTAACGCGAGACTGCGAAGCGTCTCGCGTGTTAGGCTACCCTTGCGCAAGAGCGACATAAATGACGCATTACGAGAACCGACTTGACCTCAACTGCGTAACATCAGTTTCTTAAGACACAGATAACATGGATTTCACGGAGAAAACCATATAAAAATCCGTGTTTGGCCGTGTAATCCGTCAAACTTGTACTGCGACTGAAAGAAGCGTCGAAGTATCCGTGTACTGAAGAAACAGTGTCTGAGTGAAAGCGAGGGGGCTCTGAGTTAAGGGCAATGTGAATCTTGCCATACATGCGCGCCGAGTCTCCCCTCTCGCTACTTTCCAATCACCCCGCTTGCCGACAACTCGTCAAGTTCTTCCGCTGAGAAAAACTCCCCAAGGACTTCACGCGTCTGCTCACCCAGTTTCGGAACTGGACGTTCCCCGCCTCGCGCGAACACAAACGGAGAATTCAACCCCACCGCCCTGCCATCCACTTCGCGGACAAACCCGCGAGCCCTCACCTGCGGATGAGCCAGCATCTCTTCGAACGACAAGACCGGCTCGACGCACCCATCCGTGTTTGAAAATGCTTCCAACCATTCAGCCAGCGACCTCGCCTTGAAGATCGCCGCCACTTCATCTTTAATTGCCCGGTCGAATTGACGTTTGACCAGTTCATCCCTGCCGGTCACCCGGCAGAAATCGTTCCAGAAGGGGGGTTCGAGCGCGGCGAGGGTTAGGAACTTCCCATCCGCAGTTTCATAAATGTTATAGCAAGCCAGCCCGCCCTGCAGAGGGAGCGTGCCCCCGGCAAATGGAACACCGCTGAAGTGAGCCGCACCCGCCTGGGGAATCGTCAACGCGAGCATCCCATCGAACAACGCCAGATCGAGATATGCGCCATTCCCTGAGGTTTGCTTTCCGATCACCGCGCTTAAAATGGCAAGCCCCGCCAGCATCGCGCCGCTTAAATCAGCAATGGTCACGCCGAAGGGAATCGGCGCCTGCCCCTCTTTCGCGTTCAATGCCAGCGCGCCGCTGATCGCCGCATAGTTCAGGTCGTGTCCCGCGCGTCGGCTTAACGGACCCTCCTGCCCATACCCCGAGAGGGAACAATAGACCAAGTTTGGTTTCACCGCTTTGAGCGATTCGTACCCGATCTTATATCGCTCAACAACCCCGGGACGAAACCCTTCGATCACCACATCGGCAGTTTCTACAAGTTTCATGAACGCGTCGCGCCCACGCGGGTTGCGATAGTTGACCGCGACGCTTTTCTTTCCCTGATTGATCATTTCGAACAAGCCGCCCAATCCCATTTCGGCGGGAGCCAGCCGCGCATAATCGCCCGCGGTTGGCGTTTCCACTTTGATCACCTCCGCGCCGAGGTCGGCGAGTAGTTGCGTCAGGAACGGACCCGGCAACAGGCGCGTGAGATCGAGGATGCGAATTCCCTTGAGGGGCTGAATCATAAATGTCTCCGGTTCATCTTGTACAAGAAGAGCCTTTGTTTGCCGCGGTCATCAGGGACGCGAGAGGTAGTCTATTTGTCCGGGCGCAAAATGAATTTTGCGGTACGAACCGCATGATGAATAGCCCCCGCAAAAACATGCGCGGGCTATTTTGAATCGCGCGATGCCCCGGCGGCTTTTTCTTTGCGCGCGCGCAACCAACCGGCGAGGCTGATGCTGATCACGCGTTCGTTGCCGGCAAATATTTTTTGGATGTTTGGTCTCAACGCCCAGATCAACAAGATCTCGGCGATCAACCCGTAGAGCACATTGGTCCACGGCATCAAGCCCAGCGAGGCGCGCACAGCGAACACCACGATAATGCCCAAGCCCACCGTCAGCGTTGCCACCGATGCCATGCCCAGCGTGAACAGCACAAACGCGCCGATCACAAATACGATGGGGAACGTCCAACTCCACAAGCCGACTGCGCCACCCAACGCCGGCATTGCCCCCGCCCCGCCGCGCAATCGGAAACGCCCGTTGGCATCGCGCTCGGCGAGAAAGATCGAATAGTTATGCCCAAGGATCGCCGCCAGCCCCGCCAGCACATGCGCCAGGCTCGCCTCTGGAGTGATCGAACGCGCAACCCACACGGCAACAGCGGCTTTGACAATGTCGAGGATCGCGGTGGCAAACCCGATCCCGAACCCCGCCGCGCGAAATGCGTTCGTCCCGCCGGTGCGCCCGCTTTCAACCTCTCGCAAATCTTTGCCGGTTTTCAATTTGACGAGAATCAACCCCACAGGTATCGAGCCTAGCAGATATCCGACGAGCACCGCAACAATATCGAGCGCAATTTGCATTTCACTTCCTCCAAGCATAGTCTACAACAAAAAACACGTAATCATCTTGCGAGTTTCTCTATTTCACAAGCTCAGCGCGGACCCGATCACCTACCCCCGCGACCCTGAAGCCGCGCCTACGCTGGGCGAGGCAGTTGCAGGTCCGGTCAGAGGCGAGTGGGAGAGTCTGCGCGCGAATGATCTCACCGAATGAAGACCGCCAAGCCCCAACAGATCATGATGGCAAGGGCAGGTTCGAGCGCGGCGCGGCGCGAGGGAAGTTCTTCGCGCAAGCTGATCGCTAAATTCGTCAGCCCATACATGGGACCGATCATCATCAACCCAAATTGGATCGGCGAGATGGGCCAATAATGAAACCCCGCGGCGAGTTGCACGCATACAAATGCAATACCCAGCGACCAGGCAAATTCCCATCGCCCCTCCAAGCGGAGGTAAAGAATTCTCAGGCTGGCAAACCCGGCAAAGAGAAACAACGCCGGCAGGGTAAAGAAGAGCCGCAAGTCGCCATAACGCAACGCGACGGCGAGGATAAAAAATAACGCGTAGGAGATAGCGGTTAAACCTGCCAGGGCAGTGGTGTAGTATGGCGCGCCCAGATCGACAACAATGTATTCGGCGATAAAAGCGAAGATGAGGAAAATTCCGCTCACACTAAAGCCGATCCACCAGGGGGTTCCATCGGGGAGCAGGGACAGGGGAATGCTGATGGCGAGCGTTGTCAGCGTGGGCAAAATCCACCACTGATACGTGGGTCTGCCATTGAGGGCAGGATGCCCGCGCAGGAGCCAGTCCATGCCTGTGGCGGTGAGCCCGGCGGTGAGCAGGCTCATGATAATGGGAATATTCAGCGGGATGGAAAGGAAGAAGCCCGGTAGTTGCAAGTTGAGGTCGAACTCAGGGGATTGAATGATACGCGCCAACGCCAACGCGAGCAACACGGTGGAGGTTAGCACGCCGATACGGTTCGAATCGGGAAAGTACGAGCGCTCGTTCATGTTCTTCATTTTAACCCGTGCCGCGGAAGCGTGCCAGCGCGCGAATCGGTATGGTAGAATCAATTGCTTATGAACGTGGAAAATGCGGAAAAACTTCCCCCGGTGCCCGGCGTGTTTCAATCTTTAAGGCTCGGCTTTGATGTGGTCTCATCGCACGTATGGTTGATCTTCCTGCCGATCGCCTTGGACGTATTTCTCTGGCTGGGTCCGCGCTTGAGCGCCGGGCAGGTGTATTCGTCGATGTTGGCGAACATGCTGGCGGTGTTCAAAGACCGTCCCCTGCCCGAAACAGAGACCAGGGCGCTGAACGATTTTGTGGAAGCGATCAATCGCATCAACTGGTTTAGCTGGTTGCGAACGTTACCGGTCGGGATTTCCAGTTTGGATTCATTCATCATCCCGGAGACTCTAACCGCGACGACCCCATTGGGGACACAATCGGTCATCCAATTAGGATCGATCTTCAGCCTGTTCGGCTGGACTTGCCTCATCATCCTCGCCGGCTGGGTGGGTGGAGGTTTATACTTCCGCCTTGTATCCATCACCACACTTGGCAAGGAAGAAGCGGGCATAAGCGTGGGGCGGGCGCTGATCCAAACAGTATTGCTGTCGATCGTGTTGAACATCGGTTTTTTCATCGTCTTCCTGCCCGTTTCGATGATCGTTGGAGCGGTTGGGTTGCTCAGCCCGGTATTGAGCACAGCCATCATGTTTATCCTTGCGCTGCTTTCCTACTGGGTGATCGTGCCGTTGTTCTTCACCCCGCATGGGATCTTTACCCGCCGGCAAAATGCGTTCCATTCGATGTACTCCAGCCTGCGGGTTTCGCGCTTCACGTTTCCTACCAGCGCCTTGTTTGTGTTGACCGTGTTCGTAGTGGCAAGCGGGTTGAACTTCTTGTGGAGAGTGCCCCCCAGCGACACGTGGATGAAACTGGTCGGCATCTTTGGTCATGCGTTCATTAGCACCATGCTTCTCTCAGCCAGTTTTGCGTATTATCGCAATATCAACGAGTGGTTGCGGGTGGTTCTCGAACAACTTCAGCAAAAACAAAACATGCCTACGCAACAGGCATGACTTCTTTATAGTAGGACTACGCAATTGAACCTGTTGCGCCGTAGTTGCGCTGCGGCGGCGGCAGTACAACCGCCCGCCAACTGCGCAAGTCCTGTATAGTAGACGTTATCGGAAATAATTTTTCGGACGCGGATTGACGCGGAAAACGCGGATTTTTTCTTCTTTATCAGCGTTCATCGGCGTTTATCCGCGTCCTACAAAAGAACTTGGGCTTATTACCGATAAAGTCTAGTATCCTGACACCGCTCCCCAGGGAACGGTAATTTTTCGGAGGTATTTGTGGCAAAGAAACAAGACACCGGCTACGATGTAGGGTCGATCCAGGCGCTCGAGGGAATCGAGCATGTGCGCAAGCGCCCCGGCATGTACGTGGGCGGCACCGACATCAAAGCCTTGCACCACCTCGTGTATGAAGTGGTGGATAACGCCATCGACGAAGCGTTGGCAGGGTTCTGCACAGCGATCAACATCACCATCCATGCCGATAGCAGTGTGACCGTGGAAGACAACGGGCGCGGTATCCCCGTCGGTCCGCACCCGACGAAAAAAGACGCCAAAGGCAAGGCGATGGAAACGGTCGATGTGGTGATGACCGTGATCGGCGCGGGCGGCAAATTCGGCGGCGGCGGATACAAAGTCTCCGGCGGTTTGCACGGCGTGGGTGTGAGCGCCGTCAACGCGCTTTCAGAGTGGATGACCACCGAGATCAAGCGCGATGGCAAACTCTGGCAACAACAATACAAACGCGGCGTGCCGCAAGGCGCCATCAAACAGATCGGCAAGGTATCGAAGGAAGAAAGCGGCACCAAGCAAACCTATAAATTCGATAAACAGATCTTCACCGAGGATATCGATTACCGTTTCGACACGCTCGTACAGCGCTTCCGCGAAATGGCGTTCGTGACGCGCGGCGTAACCATCCGATTCGTGGACGAACGCAACGACCGCGAGATGACCTTCTACTTCGAGGGCGGCATCACCTCGTTCGTACGCTACCTCAACCGCAACCGCGAGAACCTGCACTCCGTTGTGTACGTGGAAAAAGAGATCGAGAACATCGGCGTTGAAGCCGCCATCCAATACACAGACGCATACACCGAATCGGTCTATTCGTTTGCGAACACGATTAACACCATCGACGGCGGCACGCACCTGACCGGCTTGCGCTCCTCGTTGACGCGCGTCATCAACGATTATGCCCGCAAGAACGGCTTGCTCAAAGACGCCGACCCAAACTTCTCCGGCGACGACACACGCGAAGGACTCACCGCCATCGTTTCGGTCAAGCACCCGGGGCCGCAGTTCGAGTCGCAGACCAAAGTGAAATTGATGAACCCCGAAGTGCAGACGTACGTCACACAGGTGGTGGGCGACGCGTTCGGCACATTCCTCGAGGAAAACCCGCAAGCCGCAAAAGCGATCGTGGCGAAATGTCTCACCTCGGCGCGGGCGCGCGATGCGGCGCGTAAAGCGCGCGATCTCGTCATCCGCAAGTCTGCGCTTGAGTCGCTGACCCTGCCCGGTAAACTGGCAGACTGCTCGGAGCGCGATTCATCGAAGACCGAACTCTACATCGTGGAAGGCGATTCCGCAGGCGGATCAGCCAAACAGGGGCGCGATCGCCACTTCCAAGCCATCCTGCCACTGCGCGGAAAGATCATGAACACCGAGCGCGCCCGCCTCGACAAAATCCTATCAAGCAATGAGATCAAGGCGCTCATCTCCGCGTTGGGCACCGGCATCGGCGATAACTTCGATCTCGAGGGTCTGCGCTATGGGCGCGTGATCATCATGACCGACGCCGACGTGGACGGTTCGCACATCCGCACGCTCTTGCTCACGTTCTTCTTCCGGTACATGCCGCAACTGATCGATGACGGGCATCTCTACATTGCCCAGCCCCCACTGTATCGCATCGCCTACAAGAACAATGTCAAATACGTATACAGCGACAAGGAAAAAGACAAAGCCTTGAAAGAGATCGGCGACAAGGCAAACCTGCAACGCTACAAAGGTCTCGGCGAAATGAACCCGTCTCAACTTTGGGAAACCACCATGAACCCCGAGAACCGCACGTTGCTTCTAGTGACCGTGGACGATGCCGCCGAAGCCGACCGCACCTTCGACATGCTGATGGGCGACGCGGTAGACCCCCGCCGCAAATTCATCCAGACGCACGCCAAGGCAGTGCGAAACCTGGATATTTAGCCAGCGTCTAACGTCCCGCAGGGTCAAACCTGCGGGACGTTTTCTTTTCCGGTCAAGGCTCCACCTTTCCTCTTTGTTATGAAAGTACCATAGTGATAGCCGGGGGAGGTGGAGTAAAATTTTAGAAACGGTCCGTTCATGAACCAAACTCAAAGCCCTAACCAAGTATTCAATCGTATCCTGCAAGCCACCGTCCTGTTCTACCAGGGCGTGGCAGTTGTGGCGTTCATTCTAACCATCGTTTTCGCTGTACGCTGGATGAACCAACCCTTCATCGGCGGATTCTTCGAAAGCACGCTCATCCTCAACGGAACCGGAAAAAACAATCCCGAACAACAGCCCTGGGCGCTCTACAAACAAGGATTCAGCTTCGGCGACCAACTGATGGCGGTGGATGGCAAACCGGTCAGATCCTCCGCGGACATCCGCGACGCGCTCGCTTCATTTCAGACGGGGGATTCGGTCGCCCTCCTGATAAAAACATCCACCGGGGAAACAAAGACCGCCGATATCGTCCTTCAGGTATTTTCCTCCGCTGACCGTTTTGCCTACTTCATTATACCGGCGTTGATCAGCGGCGTATTTCTCTTCGTCGGCTTGTGGATCTTCGGCTTCCGCCGCAATGAACCGGCCGGGCGCGCCTTCTCCATTTTTTCCTCCTCCCTCGGAATTGCCATCGGCACCCTGTTCAACCTCTACACCACGCACGAATTTTCGCCCTTGTGGACTCTCTCCGTTGCCCTCGCCGGCGCATCGTTGATCGACCTCAGCCTGGTCTTCCCACAAGAGGCGCGTTTGGTGATCGGGCGCGCCTACTTGCGAAGCATTGGGTATATCGTCGCCATTGTCCTTTCCCTGCTGGCATTCACGACGCTGTTCGATAGGGTAAACGCCCTGGCGTATGTGGGCGCATGGCAAAAGATCTACTCTTTCACCGGTTTCTCCGGATTGTTTTACTTCGGCAACCTCACCTATCGCGGCTTCTGGACGATCTCACCGGTGGTCAAGAGTCAAGCGCGTACCATCCTGATCGGTTCCTTGTTCGCATTCGTCCCCATTGTTTCCTGGCTGCTACTTTCTTCGTTTAACGATACACCCTTCAACCCCTATTTGTTCCTGTTCATGGTCGCGTTCCCGCTCGTGAACGGATTCGTGATCCTGCGTTACCGGCTCGTACGCACCGATTATTGGATTCGCCAAGGGATCGTATACAGCATCCTGACCGGACTCGTCATCGCCATATACGGCTTGCTGGTCAGCGGCATTGGGTTGATCTTCACCGACCAAATGCCATCGGACAATCCGTTTCTGATCGGCGGGCTGGTCTTTGTGGTAGCCGTCTTCCTCGACCCGGCGCGTACCCGCCTGCAAACCCTGGTAGACAGCGCCTTCTTCCGCGGGCAACGCGCCTACGAAGAACGATTGCGGACCTTCAGCCACGAACTCACCAGCGCGGTGGACTTGTATTCCATCGGTCGCGTCCTGCGCGAACAGATCGCCAGCAGTCTCGTCCCCGATCGCCTGCACATCTACATCTACGATTCATTGAACGATCAATATGCCGCCCTGCCCGGTGTCGACAGCCGCCCCACCAGCGACATCCGCTTCACCTCCGTCAGTCCGCTCGCGCGTCATCTTCAAGCGGAAAAAATTCCGCTCTATTTGGATTCCATCCACGAACCGGTCAATTTAAAAAGCGAAGATTCGCGCCTCGCCATCTTAGGCGCGCGGCTTTTTGTGGCGCTACCCGGCGAGGAGAAACCTGTCGGCTGGTTGGCGCTTGGCAATACGCTCTCCGGCAACGCATACACGCCGCGCGACCTCGACTTTCTCGAAAACCTTGCAGACCAGGCTTCGTTAGCCATTTCGCGCGTGCAAACCGTTCTCGACCTGGAACGGCGCGTGCAAGAGATGAACGCCCTCACTCGCGTTTCGCAAGGCGTGAACATCACCCTCACCTTCGACGACGTGCTCGAGTTGATCTTTGCGCAAGCGACACAGATCATCCCCTCCACACACTTTCACATCACCCTGCACAACAAAGCCGCCAATTATTTTTATTACGGCTTCTGCGTGGATGACCGCGAGCGCGCGCCACACCGTGAAAACAGACCCCTGCCGCCCAGTTTTGGTCTGGGACAAGAGATCATCCGCCGCGGCGCAACCATCCTCACGCAAGATTACTCGCGCGAATGCCAGGCGCGCAACATCACCGCCGCCTCGCCCGGCGTCTACGCATGGATGGGCGTGCCGCTGAACGCCGGCGCGGAGACCATCGGCGCATTGAGCGTCGCCAGCCGCGACGCCACCGTCACCTACACACACGCCCAGCTCGAACTCCTGCAAGCCATCGCCGACCAGACCGTAGGCGCCATCGTCAAAGCGCGCCTGCTCGAAGAGACACAGGAACGCGCCCGCCAACTTTCCACCTTAAACGAAATCACGCGGCAACTCACCTCCACGCTCGAACAGGAACCGTTGCTTCAATATATCCTCGATAACGCCGTCAGCATTTTAAACTGCGAATCGGGCTCGCTTTTCCTCATGGATGACCAGACCGGCGACCTCGTCTTCCGCGTCACGGTGGGACCTGCGGCTGGGAACCTGCTCGGTCAACGCATTCCCGCCGGGGCGGGGATCGTCGGGCGCGCCGTGCAAACCCGCGTGCCGGTCATCGAGAACGATGGGCAACGCTCCGCCATGCGTTTCGATGCCGCCGATAAACAGACCGGGTACCTCTCGCGTTCCCTGCTTGCCGTGCCCATGCTCATCAAAGACCGCGTGCTTGGCGTGATCGAAGTGATCAACCGCAACGACGGGCTTCCGTTCGTGGCAGACGACCAGAACCTGCTCACGGCGTTTGCGGGCCAGGCGGCGGTTGCCATTGAAAACGCCCGCCTGCTCGCCCTCACAGACCAGGAGCTTTCAGCCCGCGTGGAAGAACTCTCGATCATGGGTCGCATCGTGCGCGAGTTAAACGCCAGCCTCGATGTGGACCGCGCCATGAACATTACCCTCGACTGGGGCATGCGACGCTCGAACGCCGAGGCGGGATTGATCGGTATGTTGGAAGGGCAGGAACTGCGTATCATCGCGCAGGAAGGGTACGATGACTTGCTAAACGACGCCAGTGTTGCCTACACCACACTTGAACTGCCCGCCGTCAAGGAGGCGATCGAAAAAGGTCAGCCGAATCAGGTGTCCCTGGTGGGAACCGGGCATCGCGGCGTCTTCCCCGGCGCGCATACCCAGATCATCGTCCCCATTCGCCGCGAAGCCGGTGTCATCGGCTTGATCCTGCTCGAAAGCGTCAGCGACTCGCAGGGCAACCTTGATTTTCTCAACCGCCTGAGCGACAACGCCGCCATCGCCATCTACAACGCGCAACTATACGGCGAGGTGCAACAGGCGAACACAGCCAAAAGCGAATTTGTTTCGCTCGTGGCGCACGAACTCAAAAACCCGATGACCTCGATCAAAGGCTATTCCGAACTTCTCGCCTCGGGCACGGTGGGGCAGATCAACGAAATGCAAACCAACTTCCTCGGCACGATCCGCTCAAATGTTGAGCGGATGTCGGTGCTGGTGTCGGACCTGAACGATAATGCCAAGATCGAAGCCGGGCGATTGAAACTCGATTTCACACCGGTCAACCTTGCCGCCGTGGTGGAAGATGTGTTGCGTTCGACCCGCCGCCAGGTGGAGGAAAAACACCAGGAAGTGGAAGTCAGCATCCCGCCTCAATTGCCGCAAGTTTGGGCAGACCGTATCCGCGTGGGACAGGTGATGACCAACCTGGTCAGCAATGCAAACAAATACACCACCGACGGCGGAACAATCATGATCGGCGCGGAAGAAACCGCCAATCGATGGGACGAGGCTGGCGCGAGGCGTGTGGCGCACCTGTGGGTGCGCGATAACGGCATCGGCATCAGCGCCGAAGACCAGGTCAAGATCTTCCAGCGATTCTTCCGTTCGGATGATATGAAAGCGCGCGAAGCGCCGGGCACCGGACTGGGATTGAACATTACGAAAAGTTTGGTTGAAATGCAGGGCGGGCGCATCTGGTTCGAAAGCGAATACAGGAAGGGAACCACGTTCCACTTTACGGTTCCGATCGCGGAAGGAATCTCGCAGACATGACGTTACATTTTGCGGTCGGGCAGGCGCACGCGTTGAATGGTCGCGAAGCCAGTTTGCAGGCAACCCATCAGGCGTTGAACCGACTCGGTCCCGTCACGCCCACGTTTGGCATGGTTTTTGCATCGCACCAATATCAGGCGCGCGATGTGGTGAGCGGCATCTCGGGTTTGCTGGGCGATACGCCCATCATCGGCATGAGCAGTCCCGTTGGCATCACCAATGAGGGTGCGCATCCGAACTCGGTGGTGATCGCGCTCATGGCGGGCGATGTGCAAGCCGAAACGCACTGGATCCCCGGCTTTGCCCAGTCGGCGCGCGAGGCGGGCGCGAAACTGATGAAAACCGTCATCGATCACAAAGATAACCGCGCCCTGTTCTTTTTTGCCGATGGCTTCAACGGCGATGCCGACCAGTTGTGCAACGCGATCCCCAATGTGACCTTTCCGCTGACGGGGGCGCTCTCCTCCGGGGATATGCATACGGGTCATTCCTACCAGCTGGCTGGTCCGCAAACCGGAGGCGGCGCGCTCACGGCGGCGTTCCTGCGCGGCAACTTCCGCGTAGGTATCGGCGTGGCGCACGGGTGGAATCCGGTCGGCGCGCAATTCCGCGTGACACGTTCGCGCGGCTTTTGGTTGCGCACCTTGGATGGCAAGCCCGCCTCCGAAACCTATGCGCGTTTGTTCGGCTACCCGGCGCGTGATTGGGCATTCCCTCCGCTGAGCCACCTGGCGAGGCTGTATCCGCTGGGCGTGGAACAAGGCGACCAAATGACGATCCGCTCCCCCATCCGTGTGGAAGCGGATGGCAGTTTCCGCATGAACGCGCCCGTCCGCGATGGCACAGACGCGTATTTGCTGGTCGGTAGTCGCGTCTCGTGTGAGAACGCCGCCCACTCCGCCGCGCAACAAGCCTTGAAAGCGCTGGATGGGGCAAAGCCGGTCTTCGCTTTTGTGATGGTTGACCTTGCCTGGGAGATGTTGTTGAAATCTCATCCGGGCGCCGAGGTTGCCGCCTTGCGTGAAATTTTCGGGTCAGCCCTGCCGATGGCCGGCGGGTATTCGCTTGGGCAGATCGTGCCGGGGAAGATGCCTGTGCCGCAGTTATTGAACCAACATATCGTTGTCGTTGCCTTTGGGGAAGATAGTTAAATACGCAAAGTGAACTTTGCGGCACAGACTCCCAACGGGGTATGATTAGGGGTGGAATGAGGAGTAAAAATGAAATTCAAACCGGTTTTCTTTTTATGTTTCATATTGTTGAGCGCTTGCCTGCCGACGCCTGCCGCTCCCCCTAGCGCCTCGGTTGAGCCATCTTTTACGCCGCTTCCGCCGCCAACGTTGACTTCCCTGCCTCTGATTACCGCAACGCCAACCTTCATTTCCACCGAATCGCCGACCCCGTTACCCGTAGGCAACACACCCATCTCGACATCGACACCGGCTCCCGCCAACGCTGGATTTTGCACAGACCCGCAGGTGATGGCGGTGATCGATTCGTTCAAATCCTCCATGCTCAACGAAGATGGTCCGTTATTGAGCCTGCTCGTAAGCCCGGTCAGCGGCATGGATGTCCGTTTCTTCCGCGCTGGGAACGTATTGACCTATTCTCAAGAGCGGGCAAAATTCCTTTTCATATCAACGTATCAAGCGGATTGGGGAGCGCGCCCCGCCGGCGGCGAGAAGGTGATCGGCGCATTCCACGAGGTGGTTGTGCCCGAGTTGCAGAAATTCCTCCAACAAGCCTACACGTTGCACTGCAACGAACTCCGTTATGGCGGCGCAACTTATCAACCCACTTGGGCGTATAACGGAAATTTTTACGCGCTCCACTTCCCCGGTACCGAGGAATTCGGTTTCCTCGATTGGCAAACATGGGTGATCGGCATCGATGACGTGAACGGCGCGCCATACATCTATGCGCTGACACAGTTTTTTTGGGAGCCGTAGATAATATTCGCCTTGTATCCATCGCCTCTATTTCCCTGGCGGACGTTCCCAAACGTCCGCTATTTTTTTCTTATCAGGCATTCCGCAGTTGGCGGGCAGTTGCACTGCCGCCGCCGCAGTGCAACTACGGCGCAACAGGTTCAACTGCGTAAGTCCTGCTCATGTAAGAATTAGTCCAGCCATGTAGACTAAGCATTAAATTTATTGTAAAAACTTGCAATAAGGATTCGATATGTCTTGTGGCTTAGCATACGCTCCCCAACTTCGCTCGCTGGGTTACCGCATCACCCCGCAACGGATGGCGATCCTGCATGTGTTGTGTCACTCGGGGAAGCATCTTTCGCCGCGCGATGTGTATCAAAAGGCGAAAAAAAATCTTCCGACTCTCACCGAGCCTACGGTCTATCGCACCTTGGATTTTCTTGCAAAGAACGGGCTGGCGCGTCCGACCCAAGCGGGTAAAGGACGTTTACGGTATGAAATGGCAAAGGACGAGCACCATCACCTCGTTTGCCGCGTATGTGGCGACGAGATCGAAGTGGAGCATGAACTGCTCGAAAGTATGTATCGCAAAATGGAATCAACCAGCGGGTATCAACGTATTGATCGTCATGTGACTTTCTTCGGGGTGTGCCCGGAGTGTCTGAAAACCTAAACGAGGAGAATACCATGCACTACTCACCTGTAGCCCTTCATATTCCCGACGGATTCTTGTCGCTGGTAGTTTCGCTGATCTGTTGGGCGATCACGGCAGTCGTACTGGCAATGGCTGTCTCGCGCACGAACAGAGCGCTCGGCGAAAAACAAGTTCCGTTGATGGGTATCATGGCGGCGTTCATCTTCGCCGCGCAGATGCTGAATTTCCCGGTTGCGGGCGGCACCTCGGGGCATTTGCTGGGCGGCGCGCTTGCGGCGATCGTGCTCGGTCCGTGGGCGGGGATGTTGGTGATGACGGCGGTCATTGCCGTGCAGGCGTTGTTGTTCCAAGATGGCGGCTTGATCGTCATGGGCGCGAACATTTTGAATATGGGCTTGATCACCGCGATGATCGGGTATGGTTTGTATCGCAGTGTTTCGAATGCAAGCCGCACGACGAAGCTTGTTGTGGCTGGCGTTGCCGCATGGCTTTCGGTGATGGCGGGCGCGCTCGCCACCGCGCTTCAGCTGTGGTTGAGCGGAACGAGCGATCTGCAAACCGTGACCATCGCCATGTTGGGAGTGCACGCGTTGATCGGGGTCGGCGAGGCGTTAATCACCGTTGCCGCGTTGACATTCATCATGCAAACCCGCCCCGACTTGTTGGATGAAACATCCGCTTCGGCGCAGGGTGGGCGTGGATGGGTGATCCCGGGCATTGCTCTTTCAGTGGCGGTTGTTTTGCTTTCACCGCTTGCTTCCGCTCATCCCGATGGGCTCGAACGCGTGGCGAAGAATATGGGCTTCCTTGAACTCGGGCAGTCTGCGCCGTATTCGATCATCCCCGATTACACGGTTCCGTTCCTCGGCACGACAGCGCTTTCCACGATTGTTGCCGGCATCATTGGCGCGTTGGTTGTGCTTGGGCTTTCGATCCTTGCGGGCAGGTCGTTGCAGAAGAAATCGCAAATGAGCAAGTGAGCAAGTAGGCAAATGAGCAAGTAGGCAAATGTGGTCTTGGTTTCGACACAGCTTCGCTAGTCAACCCAGCGGACACGTCCCGCGATGCTTTGTCTTCATGGCGCGAACATCACGCACCACGCCGCTCAGCACGCGCTGGGCTACTCGACCATCAATCGTCAATCCAAAATCGTAAATCGTCAGTCGTAAATCCAAAAATCGTAATTCGCCATGCATTCCGACGCCTTTGACCGTTATCACCACGGACACAGTTTCATCCACGACCTTGACCATCGCGTCAAGGTCGTGGTGACGGTTGGATTCATCCTCTCGAACGCGCTACTCCCCGACGGCGCGTGGACGGCGTTTGCGCTGGCGTGGATGTTTGTGTTGGTCGCAAGTTATTTCTCAGAGCTGGGGTTTGGGTTCACCTTCCGCCGTTCGTTCATTGCATTGCCGTTCGCGCTCGCCGCGATCACTGTTTTATTTTCCATTCCGGGCAAGCCAGTCACATCGTTTCAATTTTTGATGTGGCATTTCACCATCACCGACGCGGGGCTCTTGCGATTCGCGAGCATCGTCATCCGTTCGTGGTTGTCGGTGCAGATGGCGATCCTGCTTGTGGCGGTGACGGAGTTCCCAAAGATCGTCCATGCGCTTCGGCATTTGCGCGTGCCGGCGGTGTTGACTGTGATCATTTCGTTCCTCTATCGTTATCTCTTCGTGCTGGCAGACGAAGTCTTGCGACTGCTGAGGGCGCGCGAAGCCCGTTCGGCGCGCGCGGCAGGCAGAGGGGCGGGAGGAAGCGTGCTGTGGCGGGCGCGCGTCACCGGGAATATGGCGGGGCAATTATTTTTACGGAGTTACGAGCGCAGTGACCGAGTCTACAATGCGATGCGTTCGCGCGGTTACACAGGCGAGTTGATGACGATCCATTCGCATCATGTTCACGCAAGCGATTGGTTGATTGCTTTGCTGTCGTTCGTTTGTCTTATGATCATGCAGGTCGTCGGGAGGGCGTTGTGACCGATATTGTTTCCGTGCGCGATCTGCAATTTTCGTATCCCGATGGTCACACGGCGTTGCGCGGCGTTACGTTCACGCTGTGTGAAGGAGACAAGGTGGCGCTGGTGGGACCGAATGGCGCGGGAAAATCCACGCTGATGTTGCAACTCAACGGAATTCTCACCGGGCGCGGCGATATCGAGATCGGGAACATGCGCCTCACGCGCGACAATCTGCCGGTCATCCGCTCGAAGGTGGGACTCGTCTTTCAGAATCCCGACGACCAACTTTTTTCGCCGACGGTGTTCGAGGATGTGGCGTTCGGTCCGCTTCACATGAGACTGCCCGAAGACGAAGTATTTCGCCGCGTGGACAGCGCGCTCGAATCGGTGCGCATGTCTTCGTATCGCGACCGCTTGTCGCATCACTTGAGCGTAGGCGAGAAAAAACGGATCGCGATTGCCACCGTGCTTTCGATGAACCCAAGCATTTTGATTCTTGATGAACCCTCGGCAGGACTCGACCCGCGCGCGCGGCGGACGCTGATCAATTTACTGCGCGACCTGCCGATCACGATGCTGGTCTCCACGCACGATATGCGATTGGTGGATGAATTATTCCCGCGCACGATCGTGATGGATGAAGGCTTGATCGTGGCGGATGGCGCGACGAAAGAAATTTTGCAAAATGAATCATTCTTGAACGCGCATGGGTTGGAGAAGCCTTGAGGAGAGGTAAACGAGTAGGCAAGTAAACACACAGACAGGGAGTTGAGTGATGTTTTTCAGACTCTTTTGTTTTCGTAATACTTGAATAATAAATTCTCTACCGTACATGAGAAGATTTTTACCGCAAAGCACGCTAAGGTCGCCAAGTTAAAAAGGTTCTCTTTGCGTTCTTTGCGGGTGTCGCATGGCGCCATGGCGACACGTAGCGGCGCACATGTACGGTAGAGAGATAATAAAAAGATGTCTGACATATTTGTGTATGAAAAATTAATTTGCCCTAACAAGATTTATGAGGGAGGAGTAGAATGCCAAAAGTTATTCCATTGGGGGAAACCCAATGAGGAAAGCCAACAAAAGTTCAGATAAATAAATTAGCACAAGTTTCTGGTTACGGATCAAACTCGGGAGGCATCATGTTTGCAGTGAAACCAAGAATCGAAACTGTTTTCCGCATTGTAGTGATCGCGGCGTTGCTGGCGGGCGCTTCAGCGCGGATCGGACATTTCGATCACGCTGAACAACGGCGACCAGTTGGGGGCGCGCGCCAAAGCGAACGGAGACGTGGACGTGTACAAGAACGGTTCACCCCTCGGGACGGTCAGCGTGACCGAGTGGGCGCCTTACTCCGGCGGCGGCTACATCGGCTTGTGGTACTCCAACGCCAGCGGCGCGATCGTAGATGACTTCGGCGGCGGCAACGTCTCTGCGGCGGCAACCGAGACGCCAACGAATACCGCTACGCCTACGCAGACCAACACACCCTCGCTCACTCCGACGATTACCAACACGCCTACGATCACGAGTACTCCCCCTCTTACCCTTACACCGTCGGACACACCGATTCCTTCCGACACTCCGACTGTTACCTTCACCCCGTCTCAAACGCTCACCCCATCACAGACCTTCACTCCGTCCTTCACGCCTACGCTGACGAATACACCTACTTTCACCTCTACCCCCGGACAGCCGCCGCAAGGACCCGTTACCATCACCTACGAATACGACCCTCTCTACCGCCTCACCGAAGCCAACTACTCGACTGGTGATTACTATCATTACACATACGATGCTATTGGGAATCGTCTTTCGCAAGATACACTCGTTGGCGGTCTACCATCCTCAACTGCCTATTTGTATGACGATGCCAATAGACTCGCTTATGTCAATGGCGTTCCATACACTTGGGATGCCAATGGCAACTTGTTGAACGATGGCGTGAACACGTATACCTACGATTCCGCCAATCGGTTGAAGACCTTGAGTAACCAGTCAACAGTGAGCAGTTATCAGTACAACGGACTCGGCGACCGCCTCTCCCAAAACGGAGTGAACTACACGCTCGATTTGAACGCGGGTCTCACCCAAGTGTTGAACGATGGAACAAACCAATACCTCTACGGACTTGGTAGAATCGCCCAAGTGAACACGACCACTGATTACTTCCTCACCGACGCCCTCGGCTCCATCCGCCAATTGACCGATGCCAGCGGCGCGATCACGCTTGCCAAGTCGTATCAACCGTATGGAGGGACGCTTGCGAGCGCGGGGAGTGGGACCAGTCCCTTCGCGTTTACGGGCGAGCAGGTGGACGCGAGCGGGTTGACATACCTGCGGGCGAGATACTATTCCAGCGGCGACGGTCGCTTCCTGACGCGGGATACGTGGGAAGGGGATGCAGACGCACCAATGTCCTATAATGTATGGGCATATGGATATGCAAATCCAATAAATAATATTGACCCGTCGGGTTTGGCGGCGACCCATGTACAGTGTGACCGCATTAATATACTACTCAATCGCATGAGAAAACTCTGTAAAATCGGAAACGGTGATACGAGTGACCCAAATATTAAGGATGATGTTCTAGATGCTCGAGAAAAGTTTTTCAGAGAGATAGCAAAATTAAGCAATAAGGCTAGCCAAGGCTTTGGTGATGGATATTGGTACGCTGCCATAATGTTAGAAACCTTCCTGGACGGAGGTGGTTCTATGAGCATAAACTTAAGTTCAAATTCCTCCTTCCAATCCGATTCAGGTATTCTGAGAGCAACAAAAATAAAAAAATCTACAACATCTGATGATGCAAAAGAGATAACGCCTTTGCTTCATGTATTTTTGAGGAATGTTCGTTTACTAGGAATATGCAATGGAATACTCCCTAACCAAGAAATACAGGGCGCTCCCTACTACTCGGATCCTAACCCCGCTAACCGGGCGGCTCGCCCTTATGATGTAGGTTGGTGGGGTGCTTTTGGTCATGTAATAATAAATGCGCGATATTCTAACAATCGAATTGTGCCAGGTTCCTATGGTTACTGGGTGTCAACTACCGTAACTTATAGCATTGCGGATGAATACAGATGGGGCGGGAAAGCTGGCACGCCATTGCCGCTTGGTCTCATAAGTTGGCCTTGGTCTTGGCGACCAGATAAACTTACATCCATAGTTGGAATGGTGGAAATTCCACATGAGTGGGAGGTGTCGCTCCGAGATGCTAATTATGCACAAGAATATCCTTTTACTATTACCTGGTCTGAAAATTTACAAATATACGTCAGTGAAACATTTTTATCTTATTCAATACCCGATGACAAGATTTTCGATTTCTTGTTACCTTAGTTGATCCTAGATGTGAGTATGGATGAAATGAATCTCAAACAAAATATTAACCGGCTGATATTTATGCTACTAGCAATTCTTACTAGCTGCAATCAGATGTCGGTTAAGCCAACGCCGTCTCCGGAGGTCGAAGCATCGACTTTACCTACTCCAGCATCAACACTAGCCGATCTTTTAAAGGATCTAAAAAGTGACGATGTGGCAGTTAGGCTTTCATCAATATATGCACTTGAAAAGTACGGAGATGCGGCCACGGTTGCTATACCTGCATTGATTGACAATTTATATATCAATGATGCTGATGTCCGAAAGGCGGCTGCTGATGCACTTGGTAAATTTGGGCCAGGTGCCAAATCCGCTATTCCAGATTTGATACATATGTTGCGTAATGATTCTTATTATCATGCGAGGGCGGCAGCAGCTGACGCTTTAGGGCTTATTGGAGATCCTCAGGCTGTTCCAGATCTTGTTGCTACTCTTTTCGAAGAGCAAACATATCAATTGCACAATTTAGAAATATCTTGCGCCGAATCTATCGCTAAAATAACGGGTGAAAAATTTAGAGAGGCGGGTTCTAAAGGAGTGTATAGCATTGACAACAATGGTCTGCCCTTGATAGTAATAGATGCTCGAGAATGGTGGCTGAATGTGGGACAATTCGAAGATTGGAGTAAAAAGTAGAATCTGATCTCATATCACTAAAAGTGGACGCATATCCGCGCCTCGGCAACAAAGCGTGTCAATAACTATTGACCATCTATACGATTCCCTCTACCGCCTCACAGAAGCCAACTACTCCATTGGCGATTTCTACCATTACACCTACGATGCCGTCGGCAACCGCCTCACACACGTAACCACAGTTAGCTGTCCATCGTCCCCGCTCCCGCAAAACGAACGCGCAATCCTTCGACAATGCTCAGGACAAGTCTCCAGTCTCTAATCTCTAGTCTCCCTCTCCCAATTCTCTAATCCTCTAATTCTCCACACGGACTTGGTAGAATCGCACAAGTGAACACAACCACTGATTACTTCCTCACTGATGCCCTCGGCTCCGTGCGCCAATTGACCGACGCCAGCGGCGCGATCACGCTTGCCAAATCCTATCAGCCATACGGAGAAACGCTGGCGAGCGCGGGGAGTGGGACCAGTCCCTTCGCGTTTACGGGCGAGCAGGTGGACGCGAGCGGGTTGACGTATCTGCGGGCGCGGTACTATTCCAGCGGCGATGGTCGCTTCTTGACGCGGGATACGTGGATGGGGGAGTACAACCGTCCGTTGTCCCCGCTCCCACAAAACGCACACCCAATCCTTCGACAATGCTCAGGACAAGCCTCCAGTCTCCAACCCTCCCTCCAAAACCGTAAACCTCCCCCAATTACCCCGCTTGCCCCATCGCCTCCCCCGTGATACACTCTTGATGGAATGTCTAACAACCTCCTGCTCGTCACCGCCGATGCAAGCTTTGCAAAGGCGCTTCACTTGGGGCTGGAGCGGGCAGGGCGTCGCCTTCACCTCGCCAAAACCAGAGGCGAAGCCGTTGTGCGGGCAGATGAGCACAATTGCGCGCTCGCCTTTCTAGACATTGCCCTGGGAGAGCGCGCCATCCACGAAACTGGAACAGCCCTACGGGCGCTCAAACCGACCATAAAACTGGTTCTGTTTTGTGACGAGGATACCCCGCCCACGCTCGATTCGCTCCGCCCATGGGCGCTCCTCCGCAAGCCCTACTACCTACCGGATGTGTTGACCATGATCAACGAAAAATCCACCCCCATCTCAAGCCCCGTTCAAAATCGCCTTGTGCAAACAAGCGACCCCGCCCTGCCCTGGTTGCAGGATGTGACCAAAGCCGCGCAACACCTCACGCGCCTCACGCTTGAATCGGCCGCGCAAGCCGCGCTCATCACTCGCGGCAATGCGATGTGGGCTTACGCCGGCGGGCTCTCACAAGAAGCCGCGAACGAGATCGCCGTCACTGTCACCCGCCGCTGGGAGGGACAAAAAGGAAGCGACCTGTTGCGCTTCATCCGCCTTGAAGCCACCCGCGCTGAACACATGCTCTACGCCACGCGCCTCGCCGACGACGTTGTGCTTGCCCTCGTCTTCGACGCCGAAACGCCGTTCAGCACCATCCGCTCGCAGGCTGGCAAACTGGCCGATTCGCTGGCGCTTTCGGAGGCTGAGGTTGTGGAAACGCCCCCCATGCCGAGCCAGCCCGCCACCGCGTTCGACGCGCCGACTCAATATCTGGATGAAGACGCGGAAGAGGAAATCCCCTCCATCGCGGATATTCTGTCAGACGTCCCCTCCCCAACCCCCGAACAAAAAGTGTACCCGGTCACAACCGACCTTCCGTTTGAAACCCGCCCGTCCACGCCCATCAAATCGAGGCGCTATAGCCGCGAAAGTTCTCCCGCCATGCATGTGGATGAGTTGCTCGGAACGAATCAAAATTTGGAAGAGACGGTGGAACATGCGACGCAAGATTTCAACGCCACCACGCCATCGAAATCCGCGCCGCGCCCGCGCACCCCAATGAGACAACCCATGCCCGGCGAACTGGATGAGACCCGCCCGCACTCGATCACCGAGGTGGCAAGCCGGGTCATGCTCGAACCGCTCACGCCCGGTTTGTATAACCTGCCGTATGCCTGCCTGTTGTTGCCGCGGTTTAGCTCGCATTACCTGACCGGCGATATTTCGGACCGACTGTCGGAATGGTTGCCGCAAATTTGCATCGCGTTCGGCTGGCGTTTGGAATACCTCGCCGTGCGCCCGGAATATATGCAATGGGTGGTGAATGTGCCGCCTTCGAGTTCGCCCGGTTATCTCATGCGCATCATGCGCCAGCAGTTATCGGAAAAGGTATTCATCGAATTCCCGCGTTTGAAGAAGGAAAATCCCTCCGGCGATTTCTGGGCGCCCGGGTATCTCATCATGGGCGGCACGCAACCGCACCCGCCGCAATTGGTGAAGAATTACATCCGGGATACCCGCACCCGCCAAGGCTATTCAGACCCGCCAAGGATTCGCTGATCGCCACGAATCTACCCACAAGATTATTGGAAATTGTGTTCTAAAAATGCCAAGCGCAGAGTATAATCACTTTGCGTTTTATTTTTTATTGCCTCGTTTTTTTTTCGTGAAAATCGTGTCATCCCTTCGGGATTTGGGTGTTGTTTATCTTGGTTCTAGAATCCTTCCATCCCTTCGGGATTATCCTTTTGGCAAAAGAACCCTGGAAAGCTTATAGATTCTCAACGCGAATACTACGAATTGACATATCGCGCGAATAAACCAATTTGAAAAAAACATGAAACAATATCAAGCCAAACGGTGCCAAGTCTCCAATCTCTAGTCTCCAATTCTCCAATTCTCCTCATCAACTAATTTCAGGGCGGGAAGACCCCGCCCCTACGAGAACCTAAAATGCCCCCCACCCTCTACCTCATTGACGGACACGCCCTCGCCTATCGAATGTACTTCGCGTTGACGGCCGTCGGCGGGAGTCAACGCTGGCAAACGTCGAAGGGCGAGCCCACCGCAGGGATCTACGGATTCGCGCGCGAGTTACTTCGTATCATCGAGCAGGAACAGCCCGAATATCTCGCCGTCGCGTTCGATGTGGGCAAAACGTTCCGCGATGAAATTTTCCCCGAATATAAAGGCACGCGCGACAAAATGCCCGATGACCTGCGTCCGCAGATCAAGCGCATCCGCGAGATGGTGGATGCGTTCAACATTCCACGCCTCGAACTCGAAGGCTACGAAGCGGACGATGTGCTTGGCTCGGTTGCGCGTATCGCCGCCGAACAGGGACTCGGCGTGAAGATCGTCACCGGTGACCGCGACCTTCTGCAACTCGTCAATAAACGCACGGCAGTCTATCTCGCGGGCGATGACAAAACGTTCATCAAAGATGAAGATGTTGCTCAAAAACTCGGCGTGCCGCCCAACCAAGTGGTGGACTACAAAGCGCTCGTCGGCGACAAATCGGATAATATCCCCGGCGTGGCAGGTGTGGGCGAAAAGACCGCGATTGCCCTGCTCGAAAAATACAAAACGCTCGACGGCATCTACAAGAACATTGACAAGGTCGAGCCGCGCTGGAAAACCAAACTCGAAGCGAACAAAGAGAATGCCTACCTCAGTTATACGCTCGCGCAGATCAAAACCGATTTGGATATCAAACTCGATCTCGAACACGCGAAGGCGCGCGACTTGAACGTCCCTGCGATTCAAGCCTTTTTCACCGAACTTGAATTCCGCACGTTGTTGAAGACGCTCGAAAAAGTGACGGGGCAATCAACATCATCCGCTTCGTCTGCGAGTGGGACAAACACCCACTCTCCGCTCAGCGCGAATGCAAGTGGACAGATGTCCATGTTTGCGAATGAGCCGCAGGTGGTTGTCTCTCCCAAAGTGGAATCGAATGTCACCGTCCTCATCGTGGACACCGAGAAGAAGCTGGATGATCTCGTCAAAGCGCTGAACAAGGCAAAGGTCATTTCGTTCGACACTGAAACCACCTCCACCGAAGAGATGCGCGCGGACATCGTCGGCATTTCGCTGGCTATTCAAGCGGGCGAAGGATATTACATTCCCATCGGTCACAACGCGGGGACAAATCTTCCGCTGAAGAAAGTTGTCGCCGCGCTTAAAGCGCCGATGACGAATCCGAAAATCGGCAAAGTGGCGCACAACGCGAAATACGATTACATCGTGCTAGCGCAACACGGACTCACCGTCTCGCCGCTCACCTTCGACACGATGCTCGCCGAATTCATCGTTGACCCTTCGTCGCGCAGTCTCGGCTTGAAGAATCTCGCCTTTGTGAAACTCGGCGAAGAGATGACTCACATCGAAGCGTTGATCGGCAAAGGCAAGAAGCAGATCAGCATGGCGGATGTGGCAATCGAGTCCGTTGCGCCGTACGCAGTGGCGGATGCCGAAACGACATTGCGATTGATGCCGCTTGAAGAAAATGAACTGAAACGAGTGGACGGCGAAAAATTGCTCGCAGAAATTGACATGCCGCTCACGCCTGTGCTTGCAGATATGGAAATGACCGGCATCTCGCTCGATCTTCCATTTTTTGCAGAGATGGATAAAGAGTTGACGAAACGACTCTCGCAGATCGAAAAGAAAGTATTCGATTCTGTCGGCAAGCCGTTCAACATCAACTCCACGCAACAACTTTCGGATGTGTTGTTCAAAACGCTCAGGCTCGAACCACCCGATAAAAACAACAAAACCGCCAGCGGACATTACTCCACGGCGGCGGGCGTGCTCGAAGAATTGAGCGGCAAACATCCCGTTGTGGATTGGGTTCTCGAACAACGCGAACTTTCGAAGATCAAATCAACATACGTGGACGCGTTGCCTGTCGCAATTAATCCAAAGACGAATCGAGTCCACACTTCGTACAGTCAGATTGGCGCGGTGACGGGACGACTCTCCTCGAACAACCCGAATTTGCAGAACATCCCGATTCGCACCGAGACGGGACGCCGGGTCCGCAATGGATTCATCGCGGACAAAGGAAATTGGTTAATCTCTGTAGATTACTCGCAGATCGAGTTGCGCATCGTGGCGCACATGGCACAGGATGAAGGGATGCTCGCCGCCTTCCGCGCCGACGAGGACATCCACGCCACCACCGCCGCGGCAATTTACAACGTCGCGCTCGACGCGGTGACCAAAGACATGCGCCGTCACGCGAAAGCGATCAACTTCGGTCTGATCTACGGCATGTCTGCGTTCGGGTTGATGCGCGGCACAGACCTCACGCTGGCAGAGGCGGAGAATTTCGTCAAAGCCTATTTCACAAAATTCCCCGGCGTGAAAAAATATCTGGACGGCATCCGCAAGCAAGCCGCGCAACAGGGATACGTCGAAACGCTTCTCGGGCGGCGGCGATATTTCCCCGCGCTGCAAGGCAGGACCAACCCGCAGTTGAAAGCGCGCGAAGAACGCGAAGCCATCAACGCGCCGATCCAAGGGACAGCGGCAGACATCATGAAGATCGCCATGTTGAAAATCCCGCCCGCGTTGAAAAAAGCAAAGTTGAGCGGCAAGATGCTCTTGCAAGTGCACGATGAACTCGTGCTGGAATGTCCGAAGGATGAATTGGAAAAAACGGCGAAGGTCGTGAAAGAGACGATGGCAGACGCGTATCCGCTGGACATCCCTCTCTCCACTGAG
Source organism: Candidatus Defluviilinea gracilis (assembly GCF_057138825.1). Lineage (NCBI taxonomy): Bacteria > Bacillati > Chloroflexota > Anaerolineae > Anaerolineales > Candidatus Villigracilaceae > Candidatus Defluviilinea > Candidatus Defluviilinea gracilis. The sequence continues at coordinate 37,431 of NZ_DBNHEF010000068.1, read as the reverse complement.
GCGCGGTATGGAGCGAATTGGGGTGAGATGAAGACGATCTAAATCGGTGATAGGCAGAAGCAAAATAAAAACGGTCCCCGGCGCAATGTCCGCGAGACCGTTTTTGTATCTTCAACGAGATGGGGTCAAGCCTTCAAAAGTTTTTTCACAATCGCGTCCACGAATTCCTCTGCTGAATGCAACACTTCAATCGCTTGTTCTTCTGTAATCACTTTGGACTTCTGGTAATCCCCGGCTTGCCGCATGTCAAACGCATGATGGAGAAGCCTGCTCATTTCCCTTGGGAAAATTCCTGCCGCACGAACAACTCATCGAATTTAGCCAGCACCCCCGCATGTTTGTTCGGCTCGACATCCTCGGTCACCAACAACGCCAGCGCGGCGTAAAAGACCGAATAATAGGCGCGGTTCACAATGCTCACAGCGCTTCCGCCGTTTTCTTTCAAGACTTGCGCATCCCGCAGCATCTCACGCGCCAAATCGAGCCGATAATGGATCAAGTCTCTCTTGTACGACTTCTCCTTCGTCATACCGCGATCCCCTCGGTCTTGATGGCGCGATAAAAGGGCAGGAAGCCGAAACGCTTCATCTGTTCTCTCGTGTCGGGGATAATCGAAATGACGCGCCCAGCGTCAAACCCGACCTCCCAGCCGATCCGCGAAGCCAGACGCGTCGTCCGCGCGTCGATCATCGGCAGGATCACCAGCAGGTCAAAATCCGACTCCTTCGTCGCGTCGCCGCGCGCCTGAGAGCCAAACAGGATCACCTGAATAGGTTGACCAAGTTCAGTAGTCAGCCTTTTCCGGACTTCGCGCGCAAGCGCAAGCGCTCTTACTCGTGGGCGTAACTTTGCCATGTTCAGATTATAACCCGTCTCATAACTCAAGAACGGCGTCATTTATTCGCAAATGCCGCTACGACGACGCCTACAACAGAGAAAATAACAATCCATTTGTAAGGGGAAAGATACAGAATCCCTACGGTATAATTGGCGCATGCCCGGAAACGAAGACATCTTCCAAAAAGCGATGAACGATGGACATTCCGCCGCGTGGGATCAGGAGTGGATGAAAGCCGCGTCGGCGTACCGCAAAGCCCTGCAAGAAATCCCCAACCAGCCCAAGGCGTTGAATAGCCTCGGCCTGGCGTTGTTCCAACTCGGCGAGTTCGATGAAGCTATGCAGGTCTACAAACGCGTGGCGCAGATCTCAGCGCAAGACCCCGTGCCCATGGAAAAACTGGCGCAACTTTTGGAACGCACCGGGCATTTAAAAGAAGCCATCGAGGCATCCACCCGCGCCGCCGAACTCTTCCTCAACCAGCGCGATGTGGACAAAGCCATGGAAAACTGGGTGCGGGTCACATCCCTCGACCCTGAAAATATCCTTGCCCATTCCCGCCTGGCATTGGCGCACGAAAAACTCGGCCACAAACCCCAGGCGGTAACGGAATATGTGGCGGTTGCCAGTCTCGTCCAACGCACCGGCAACGTGGAAAAAACCAACGAACTGGTCAACAAAGCCCTGCAAATCCTGCCCGACAGCGCCGAGGCAAAACAGGCGCAAGCGCTTCTTCGCTCGGGACAACTGCTCCCCAAACCCCTGCGCCCCAAAGGCGGGACGGGTCCCATCGCCATGGCGCAAGTTAAACAGTTGGATAAGCGCAAGACCGAATCCGATTCCGAACTCGACCCTGTGGCTGAAGCGCGCCAAAAGTCGCTCACCCGCCTGGCAGAAATTCTCTTCGAATACACCACCGACGATTCCAACACAGTGCAGGCAAAACGCGGCTTGCAGGCGCTCATGCGCGGCACCGGTCAACTTTCGATGCAATCCTCCGAGCAGACTAAAGTGGTCTTGCACCTCGGCGCCGCCATCGACATGCAATCCAAAGGCAACGACGCCCAAGCCGCCGAAGAGTTGGAACACGCCCTCGAAGCCGGGTTCAACCACCCCGCGCTCTACTTCAATTTGGGGTTGCTCCGCTCGAAGATCGACCGGAACGAATCTGCCCTGCGGAATTTGCAAAACGCCGTCAAGCATGCCGAGTTCGGTCTCGGGGCGCGGTTGTTGATGGGGCAGATCAACCAGAAAATGGGGCGCTTCGGTCCCGCCTCCGTCGAATACCTTGAAGCGTTGAAGATCGCCGACGGGCAGGTGGCGCCAGCCGAACAGGCGGATGAGATCCGTCAGATGTACGAGCCGCTCATCGAAGCGCAGACATCCGTCAAAGAAGAAGGGGTCCTGAATCGCTTGTGCGACAATATCAACGATATGTTGATGCGCAAGAACTGGCGCGATCATCTGCGCAAGGCGCGCGAGGAACTGCAACGGACAAACGAGAGCGATATGCCCCTGCCGCTGGCAGACATGCTCATGCAGGCGCAATCGAGCGCTGTGCTCGAAGTGATCAACCATGTCCATCAACTGGCGCGGGCTGGTCAGTTGCGCACCGCCATGGAGGAGGCATACGGCGCGCTTGCACACGCGCCCACCTACCTGCCGCTTCACATCCTGATGGGCGATCTGCTCGTGCGCCAGGAACATACACCGGAAGCGATCGCAAAATATATGACTGTGGCGCAGGCATATAGCGCGCGCGGCGAAACGGCGCAATCTGCCAAGATGTTACAGCGCGTGGTGCAACTCGCCCCAATGGATATGGCGGCGCGCTCGCGATTGATCGATCAACTCATTTCGCGCGGGCAGGTAGATGAGGCCATCCGCGAGTACATCGAACTCGCCGACATTTACTACCGCCTCGCCGAACTCGATATGGCTCGCAAAACGTTCACCACCGCGTTGCGCGTCGTCCAACAGCACAACGTCGACCGCGCATGGAACATCCACATCCTGCAACGCATGGCAGACATCGACATGCAGAGATTAGACTGGAAACAAGCCATCCGCGTTTACGAACAGATCCGCACACTGCGCCCCGACGATGAGGCTGTTCGCAAAAGCCTGATCGATCTCAGCTTCAAATTGGGTCAACCCGCGCAGGCAAACGCCGAGATTGAAAGTTATCTGTCCTATCTGCAATCGAGCAACCGCGACGCGCAGGCCATTCCCTTCCTTGAAGATGTGCTCAACGAACGCCCCAGCGATATGTTGGTGAAACGCGCGCTAGCGCAAGCCTATCAACAAGCGGGGCGGGTGGAGGATGCGGTGGCGCAACTCGACACCGTCGCCGATTCGTTGTTGAGCGTCGGCAAGAAAGAGGAAGCCATGATGATCGTGAATCAGATACTCCTGCTCAACCCGCCGAATTCGGAGCAATATCGTCAACTCTTGAGTCAGATCCAGCAGTGAGCCAATCCCGCCCGCGCATGAGGCGGGATTTTTTTCGCCTCATCCCCAATGTCAATTTGACTCTGCTCATCAGCCTCTCACACGCTGATGCTATAATCGCCCATCGTAAGGCGCGCCTCGCTTTACAATACTCTCATTTCTGGAGGGGCAAGAATGCCTCACACCCAAAACCGCGCCGTCATGAAGTGGCTGACCTACTTTGCCTCCATTGTGGCGTTTCTCATCGTCTTCGGCGGATTCGTCCGCCTCACCCGTTCCGGTCTTTCCATCGTCGAATGGAATCCCATTAGCGGGACCGTTCCGCCTATCGGCGAGCAAGCCTGGCAGGAGGAATTCGCCAAGTATCAGCAAACGCCCGAATACATCAAGATCAACACCGGGATGACGCTCGAAGAATATCAATATATTTTCTACATCGAGTGGATTCACCGCTTCATCGCGCGCTTTGCCGGTCTGGTCTACGCCTTCCCTGTTTTTTACTTCCTGTTCAAGAAAGCCATCCCCTGGAAGGAATTCGGCATCTACTTTCTCATGGGCATGTTGTTCATCTCGCAAGCCTTCGCAGGCTGGATCATGGTCGCCAGCGGACTCGTCGACCGTCCCGAAGTCAGTCACTTCAACCTGACGATCCACCTCCTGCTGGCATTGACTCTGTTCGGTCTCGCGGTGTGGACGATCCTCGGGCACAAATACGGCTTTCACCCAGCGGGCAAGCAAGCGCGCTGGTCTGCCTCCTCGAAGTTCGCCCTGCTGTATTTCATCCTGCTGGTTTTGCAGATCACCTACGGCGGCATGACGGCGGGTCTCAAAGCCGGTCATGTTTCCAGCACGTGGCCCCTCATGTTCGGCAAACTCATCCCGCCCAACCTGTTCAACTCGTTCATCAACATATTCGAAATGCCGCAGACCATCGTCTTCATCCATCGCTGGTTCGCCTTCGCCGTGTTGATCGCCGCGTTCTTCATGTACAACAGCGCGCGCAAGCAGAATTATCAAGACAAGATCAAAAAAGGACTCTTCCATCTTGCGGGCGCGGTCGTTTTGCAGATCACGCTCGGCGTGCTCACGATCCTGTCGTTCGTGAACATCGTCATTGCCCTGCTCCATCAAGCCACCGCCATTGGGCTGTTCGCTCTCGGCGTCTATTTCATCCACCGCCTCCGCGCGTTGGACGCAAAGGAAATCTAACATGAAAAAAATATCATGGGTCATTGCCGCCCTGCTGATTCTCATCCCTTCCATGTCGGCGCTTGCCAAGGGAGAATTCACCTACATCACCGTCAGCGGACCGGGCATCACCGGCGAACTGACCATCTCGAACCCCGTCTTGACTCAAAGCTTCTTTGCCTTTGGCGATTTTTCCAAAGGCGCGGTTGACGCGCCCGCCGATCCCGGCGAAGGCTACCAAATCATCCGCTCGTACGTGGTGAACAACAAAGAGGCGCCGTTCGACAGCCTGCAATATTATCCCTACACCGGGTATGTCTACTACAATGGTATAGGAGAGGGATCGTCCGAGTATGACAAGAAGTGGTTCTTAGCCGACCCGGCGGCGAAAGAGCCGTTCCTCTCCGCCCTCAAACAACGCGCCTTGTTGACGTGGCTTCCGCTGGCTGTGCTGGTTGTGATCCTCGTCGTGTTCTTTGTGGCGTATCGGAAAAAAGCAACTTCCTGATTTTGCGAAAAACATATGAAGAAGAAATCTAAACTGAGCGATGAACTTCGTCCCGAATATGATTTGAAATCCTTGCTCAAAGGAGGTATGCGGGGCAAGTACGCGGCGCGTTACCGCGCGGGAACCAATATCGTGTTGCTGGAACCAGAAGTGGCAAAAGCTTTTCCGAATGAAAAAGCGGTAAACGAGGCATTGAAGTTGGTCATGAAATTGAAAAAAGTCCAAGAAGAAGCCGGGCGATACACAACCAAGTAAAAAAGAACTCCGAGAGCAAGCTGAACTGAACCCCTAAAAGCGGACACGAAAAGAAAGCCCTCCTGTGAGAAAATGGCACAGGAGGTGCTTTTATGTCAGGTAAAAAAGGAATGAAATCGTATCCCGTGGAATTGAAGCTGGAGGCTGTGCGGCTCTACTATGAGGAGGGCAAAACACGAGCTGAGATTACGGAGTTGTTAGGGATTGCGAATGCATCGGCGGTGAAGGAATGGGGTCAGTTATATCGACGCGGCGGAGTCAATGCCTTGAAGAAGCCGAAAGGGCGACCACGCAAGCGTGACAGTGAGCAATCCGAACTGGAACGTTTACGCATGGAGAACGCGCTGCTAAAAAAATTTCATACCGAATTGCGGAAAGAGGCGCTCGCGAAGCGCAATATCGGATTATCTATCACCAACGAGCACAATACCCCGTGAAAGCGATGTGTGAGTTCTTTGGTGTTTCGCGAGCTGCCTACTATGCTTGGGTGGTCAAGCATGGGGAGGTTTGCGACCCAGATGCGAAACGCAAGCAATTGATCCAGGAAGCCTATGAGAAATCTCATAAGACCTATGGCTATCGTCGGATTACGTTATGGCTCCGCAAACACAAAGAAGTACAGATCAACTCGAAAGCGGTTTTGCGGCTCATGAATAGGATGAACATTCGCTCAGTTGCCCGCCAACGCAAAATCTACAAGAAGGTGACTGAATTGGGCACATACCATCGCTATGAGAATGTGCTCAACCGCGAGTTCACAGCCTGCCAACCTAACCAAAAATGGGTCACCGATATTACCTATATTGCTACTCAACAAGGTTGGTGTTATCTATCCACGATCAAAGACCTGTACGACAACTTTATTGTAGCCCATGGCTGTGCGCTCACTCCTTCGGTGGCTCTGGTCCTGCGCACGGTGCGACAAGCCAAACAAAAAGAAAAAGTCACAGTTGGATTGATCCTGCACAGCGATCAAGGCGCGCAATATACCTCGCAGGACTATCATGATGTCCTGACAAAAGAATGTCAAATCACGCCTTCCATGTCACGGCGGGGCAATTGCTGGGACAATGCTCCCATGGAAAACTTCTTTGGACACCTCAAAGAAGAGTACCTGCGACGCTTCAAAAAACCCACCTTTAAAGAAATGGAGCAGCTCATTGACGAATACATCTACTTTTACAACTACGAGAGGATACAATTGAAAACTCGACAGACGCCTTTTGAAACCAGGTGCCTGTCGAGTTGACCGGGCGGGCTTTCTTTTTTTGTCTTGTCTATTGGGTGCAGTCTAAGCCTCGGAGTTCTTTCATCATACGGCAACTGTACTCTTTATCTCAACACGAACATATCCGTCTTTTCGTCGTACGCCAGAATACTCACCTGTCCCTTTTCAAAATTCACTTCGCCCGAAAACGCCAATCGGTATTCATCTGAATCATCTTTGATAAATACTTCCACGAGGCGCGTTCCAGAGTCCACTTCGACGAACTCGAGCGCGGCGATGCGCCCATTGCCGCTGACGCCGGTCGGTTTGAAGACATCTTCGAAGACGGTCTCGCCGTCAATGACAACGCGCACGCTCATGGGGTAATGCGTGCCGCCGAAGATCTTCTCCGGGTCGGCGCCTTCGGGCAGGGTGATTCCCTCGGGGATTTCGGCAAGTTCCACCTTGCCTTTCGCATCCACCGCAATGCGCAAAGCGGATTCGTCCGCCGCCGCCATTCCCGTGCGGATGTCCAACGGCAGGGCGAGCGCAAACAAGCCCAACAACAAAACTGTGCCAAGCAATCCGCCCACCAGCGACGGCGCAAGTTTGTTGCGTTGCTTGATCTCCGGCAGGATCGGTTGAGGTTTATTTTTCTGACCCGCCTCGCTATGCAACTCATCGAGCAGTTTTTCCACAGGCTTCGGGTCGGTCGGCGTGGCTTCCAGCCAATGCAACCCTTCCCCCACCAACGCGGGACGATTGTTTAACCGATTCAGAATCGAATAGGCGTCTTCACGGTTCACATTGTCGTAGTATGGAGACGACAACAGCACAACGTCGCGCGCGCCTTCGTTTGGCAGGGACTTGATCCAATCGATGTTGACCGCGCCAATGCTCGGCAACACCGCTGTGACGACCCGCGCCGAATCCTCCGACCCCCAATCTGTCACGCCGACTGAGGCTTTCTCCTCATTGACGTTTAACTTCGCGGGCAAGCCGCCCAGCGTTTGGGTTCGCTGGCTGGCAAACAACACCGTCACGGGATGCCCGTCTTTCACTTCGCGTTTCAGCGCGCCCTTCACCACGCCAAAGACCTGCTCGCCGTTATAGCCGCCTTTCAAATCCAACGCGTCGACCGGGCACGCGCCCACACAGATCCCGCAAGCCGTGCATTGACTCGCATTCACCACCGCCAGCTTCGGGTATCCCGAATCGTCGTTTCGTTCCACCATACGGATGGCATCATACGGACAATCGGTATAACACAGCGTGCAACCCGTGCATTTCGCGTCGGTGACGATCGCGGGACCATTGTCACGACCGGAGGCAAGCCACGGGAGGAAGAACAGGCTCCCCACAAGCAGGATCGCCAATCCCCAAAAGATGACGTTCCCCCACATATCCGTTAGAGGCAGAAGGATGAGATACAGGCTGTCCACCGGCACCGATTCGACCATGCGATTGAGATCGGCGGGCTGATACGACATGGCGGGCTTAATCAACGAAAGGACGATCAGCCCAACCAACGCCTGAAACGCCGCCCAGCGCGGAGTCCACCAGCGGGCGCGCGAGAGGCGCAAACTGTGAATATTGATGGCAAAAAACGCAATGAGCGGCACGAACAAATGCAGGAACAGGATGATGACGAAGTTCGAAAATGTGCGCGAGGCGAGGTCGGTCGAGATATACGTCAGACCGGAATAGCCCGCGATATTTTTCATCATGAATTCGGTCATCCATTGGGCGCGCTCGTCCCAGATCATCCAATAGCCGAACGTGCCGGTCAGCCACACCATCGCCAACATGATCCAGCCGCTCGTCCACGCCAGCCAGCGCGGACCCCAGAAACGGTCGCCCAAAAACATGCGGCACAAGTGCAGGACGATGAGGATGATCATCGCGTCGGAGGCGTAGCGATGCACACTGCGGATCAACGAGCCGTACCAGGTGGAACTGATCTTCGCCACCGTATCGTACGCCACTTCCGCGCCGGGGCGATAGAAAAGAGTCAGGTACGCGCCGGTGGCGATCAACACCACCAACATAAAGATCGTGAGCGTGCCGAGATGATGGAACGGATTGAAATCCGATTTGACGAAGCGGCTGACGACCCCCTCCACAGAGATCCAACCTTTTTCAAAGGCGCGTATGAAGCGCCGTTCAGAATAGAGTTTTTTAGTCATCGGTTCCTTTGTATCGTTAATGGTTTCAAGTAGCAATTTCGCCCAGCAGACTCACGATTCGACCACCGGGGTTTCTTCGGTCAATAATGGAAATCTATTCATCTTCATCGCATTCGACGTGACGAAGATACTGCTCGCCACCATCGCAAACGCGGAAAACACAGGTTGCAACAGCCCAGCCATCGCAAGCGCAACACCGACGATGTTGTACACCACAGCCCAGCCGAGGTTTTGCCGCACGCGCCGCATCGCCTCGCGCGACAGATCGAACAGCCACGGGATCACGCGCAGATCGTCGCGCATCAACACAATGTCGGAGGCGGAACGAGCCACATCCGCGCCGTGATTCATCGCCAAGCCCACCGTCGCCGAGGCGAGCGCGGGTCCATCGTTAATTCCATCGCCGACCATCGCGGCATTCTCGGCGAGCCGCTTCATTTTTTCATCGGGCGTCAGCGCCGCTTGCACAGGGATTCCCAACACACTCTGCCAGCGTTCGCCCGCGCTTAACTCATCGCCGGTCAACACGCCGAGGGCTAACCCGCGCGATTGCAGTTGATTCAAAACCTCGCTGGATTCATCGCGGATGGTTTCATCCAAAGACAGGATGCCGCGGACTTGCCCTTCCCACCCCGCATAGACGACGACGCGCCCCGCTTCTTTCCACGCCTCAGCCTGGTCGCCGATTTCGTCCGGCATCTCCAACCCTTCGGCAAACATCAGGCGAGAAGAGCCGATTGTAATTTGGTAATTGGTACTTGGTAATTTTCCTGTCACGCCAAACGCGGGAATGGCTTTGAACGATTCAGGCTTGATGAGTTCAACTTGATTCGCTTTGGCATACTCCACGATCGCCTTCGCCAGCGGGTGTTCGGATTCATTCTCGATAGAAGCAACCACTTCCAAAAACCACTTTCCACTTTCCACTTTCTTATTCGATTCATCTTTTCCCAAAAACACACCATGCACTTTCATCGGCAGTTGAGTCAAAGTTCCCGTTTTGTCGAAGAAGACCCGATTCACTTTCGCCAGTCGTTCGAGCGCGGCGGCGCTTCGCAGGATCACGCCCGATTCGGCGGCGCGTTGGAGCGAGAGCCAAAGAGTCAACGGTGTGGCAAGCCCCAACGCGCACGGGCAGGCGATCAGCAACACAGATAGGGCGACGATCAATCCCTTTTCCGCGCCGCCGATGTGACTCCACACGAGGAACGCGATTGCGGCAAGCGTCAACGCGGCGGGCGTCATCCACGCGGAGAGTTTGTCCACCGTTCGTTCGAGCGGAGAACGCGCCCACAACGCCTCGTGAAGCAGGCGTCCGATCTGACCGGCCATGGTCGACTCTCCAACAGCCGTGGCGATCACTTCAAAACTGCCGTCCAGGCTGATCGTCCCGGCTTTGACCACGTCGCCTGCTCGGTGAGTCACGGGTTTGGGTTCGCCGGTCAGCAACGACTCGTCCACATCGCCCTCCCCGGTGGCGATCAAACCGTCCACCGGGAAACGTCCGCCGGGCTTCGCGCGGACGCGCATGCCGGGTTTGAGATCGGCAACACTCACTTCCTTATCCGCTTCACCGGTGACAACCCAAGCGGTCTCTGGAATTTGTTCGAGCAATTTCATCACCGCGGTGTTACTCGATTTATGCGCTTGCATTTCAAGCCAACGCCCCACTGAAACTAAAAAGATGAGCATGGTAGCGGTGTCGAAATACAGCCCGCCATGACCCACGATCAAATTGCGGACGGATAAGCCGAACGCCGAAAACGTTCCGATCATGATGAGGGTGTGGATGTTGGGTTGCCCACGCAGTAAACTCGCAAAACCCGCGCGCAGAATGGGCAAGCCAAGCAGAAGCAACACGGGGATGCTTGTGACCATCATCATCACTTGGAAGAAATCGACGAGCGGTTGCGATTCGGGCGTTGCCCAGTTGAAAATTTCGCGCGCGTAGATCCCCGCGCCCACGATCATGTCGTGCAGTACCATCACGCCGCCGATGAGCAGGCTTGTGAAAAACGCATCTTCCTCATCGTAGGGTTTTTCGTCGGGAAGCGTGGCTCGATAACCGAGCGAGCGGATCCGTTTTTTGAGCGTTTTGGGATTGGTGATCGCGCCATCGAACGTGATGTTGGTTTGCCCCTGAATAAAACTTGTTTCAGCGTTCACCACTCCTTTGGTCCGTTTGAGTTGTTCACTGACCAGCCACGCGCACGAGGAACACCACATCCCATTGAGGCTGAGGGTGATCGTTTCAGCGTTTTCCGCGCTCGCCGTTTTCGTCACGGGCGTTGATGGAGACTCTGCCAGCAATGCCGCCACTTCTCTGCATGAGGGACAGCAGAAGATGTCTCCTTGCTCGTTGGTGAGCGGATGCAGGGTGGTCAATCCGCACAGGGAGCAGGTGGAGAGTAGTTGCGTGGTGGGGTAGTTGGCGAGTTGCATGGGTGTGTGTTATGTGGTGCGAGTTGCAAGGTACAAGTTACGTGATACGAGTTACGGGATACGTGTCTACTTGTTTACGTGGTTACCTATATACATCCTTTACCATACCATCATCTCACCGATCATCAGATGGTCTACCCAGCCGATCACTGCAAACCCGCGCATGGCAAATTGAAAGCCGAAGAGCATCATGACGAAGGCGGCGAGTCCGCGCGACCAGATGCGCGAGTGAGTTTTATTGGCGAGCCATTTTACTGCGAATAAACTGGGAACAGTGGCAATGCCGAAGACAAGCATGTTGAGCGCGCCAAAGACAGCCGACTTGGATGCGATCGCCGTCACTAGCGCGGTGAGGACCAAGCCGCACGGGAGGAGTCCCCAGAGGAGGCCGAGCAGGTAAGAGGTCGGGAGCGAAGCGGTTTTGAAGGCGCGGATGGCGCGTCCCCAGCGTTGAGTCAAAGAAGAGAATAAAAGTTCGGGCGAGGCAGTTAATCCAATAAATGCGGATGCCATGTAAAAGGCGACGAGGGCAAAGAGGATCGAAAGCGCGGCTTGCAGTTTGTCGAGCGACCAGAGGGCTTGACCAAAGGCGCCGAAGATCAAGCCGAGAACCGAGTAGGTGGTGATACGCCCGGCGTGCGCAAGCGCCCAGGCGACTTTATTTTGAAATACGGGCTGGCGGTCGAATAGAATCACAACAGCGCTGCACATCCCCACACAGTGACCCAGACTGCCTAACAAGCCCAACAGCAACGAAGCCAACATTGTTTACCGCAAATGTACAAATATACACGAGAAAACTTCGGAGGTCTTGCGACCTCCGAAGTTTTTTGATTCAAACTATCGGATGAACCACGTGCGCCCGAGGAGCCACCAATTTGTCAGATAGTAGACCGCAAACCAAACGAGGAAGGCAATGACCAATACAAAAGAGCCTTTCGGTTGATTTTGCTTGCTTTCCATATCGTGTTCGGTCAACTTCGTGGATTCAAGCACGGGGTTGTTGTCGCCGGAAACGAGGAGCAGTTTGCTCGCTTCGAGGCGCGGGCCGGTGAGGATGGAGGTCAGCACGATGGCGACGTACATGATGCCGCCGATGACCGCAATGATCGCGCCGATGCCGAAGATGGCAAGCGATAACTCAATGGTGCCGGGGACGACGCCAGCGAAGGTGATGTCCCAGTTGCGGCGCGAAACGCCTTGCAAGCCGCTGACGATCATGCCAAGGGAGACGAGGAGCATGCCAAAGCCAAACACATAGGGTTGCCAGACCGCCCACTTCTTGAGTTTCAGTTCCTTGCGGAAGATGAGCGGGATCACATAGTAGGTGAAGCCCATGAAGGCGGTTGTCGTTCCAGATACCACTGTGGCGTGGAAGTGACCCGGCAAGCGCATGGTGTTGTGAACCAGCAGGTTGATTTGCTCGGTGCCGATCACCACGCCGGTCACTCCGCCGATCCAGCCGAACATGACCATGGAAACGACCAGGGCGGCGAAGCCCGGTTCGCCCCACGGGGCGTTACGGAGCCAGCCAAACAAGCCTTTTCTGAAACCTTTGGCGCGCAACGCAACTTCCAACGCGGCGGGGATGGAGAACGCGTGCATCATCGAACCAAGCACGGCGAGGTACATAGCGTAGGAGGTGTTGACCGCCTTCCACGAGAACGACAGACCCGGGTCCACCAGCAAGTGGTGAGCCGAACCTAAGTTAATGAAGAACAGGTACAACACGAACGCAAGACGCGAGAACTTTTCGTTCACCGGGCGAATGCCAACGGTGATCTGAGCAAGCGAATACCAGATCGAGATCATCGCCGCGAGGTTCACTTGTTGAGCAGGATGCCCGAAACCCCAGAAGAAGTTGCGGTAGATACCCGGATCAAAACTAGGAAGCACGCCCAACGACCAGAGGAACGCCGGCACAACCGCCGCCGCGCCTTGAAGCAGGGTGTAGGTCGCCAGAATGGCGGCGGTCATGAAACCAAAAGCCACAAGCGGCAACGAACCTTCAAAACGCTTTTCGCGTTTGGCGACCACAATGTTGATGAAGAAGGTGATCACCGCGATCAACGCCCCGACCGCGAACAGAATATAACTCAAGTAGAACAAGGGACTGGCTTTGAGCGGCAGGTAGGCTGTATATGCCACGGTGTTCTTCGCGTCGAACAACACGACGAAATTCGCCATCAGCCCGCCGACGGTCATGAGGATGAAACCGAGCCAGGCGGCTTTGGGCGCGGCGTGCCGCGCATTGAGTAACACGGTCGAACCGAAGTGCAAGCCTGCCATCTCGAAAAAGACCATCCAGGCAATGAGCATGTCGATGCCGTGGAGGGTTAGCAAGCGATAGAACCAGGTAGCATCCAGCAGGTGGATCGCCTGCCAGCGCGTGAGCGCGATCAACAGCGCGGCGATCCCGCCGAGGGTCAAGGTGACGACCGCCATCACCGCGTTGGCGATGATCAGGCGTTCGGCGTGCATATCCACTTTTAGGGTGAGGACCGGGCAGGTGCGATAGTCGTCCTTCGAGTCCTTCGCCCAAGGGAATGTAGGCGCAAGAGTTGCCATTGCATCTTCTCCTATTTCACGATGATCTTGCCCACCATGGTGTGGTGACCAAGATAACAATATTCATTACAAACGATGGTGAACTCGCCGGAAGAGGTTGGCGTGATCGTCGCAACGTAATCATAACCCGGCAGAACTTCCAGGTTGATATTCACGGGCTGCAGAGAAAAGCCGTGCGCGTAATCCATGGAGGAAATATGCAGGCGATATTCTTTGCCTTTTTCCAATTGCAGGATGGGATACCACTGCCAGGCGCTGGCGCGAATGTACACGTCGCTGCCGGGCGGCGGCGCCACCACCGGAACGCTGTTCTCCTCCCCCACTTGATACTGGGCTACAAATTCATTCACCGTTGCGGCATACTGTTGCGGCGTAGTGCGGTACGTCTCCGCGGGCACGTTCTGCTTGCCCATGTAATACCAGAGCGGCATCATCACGGTTAAGAAAATGCACCAGACGAGAGCCACAGTGAGCCATGTCTTCTCGAGGCGACCTAACGGCTTCCACCAATTTTGTTCAGGCGCTAACATGATTTCAATTCTCCTTTTGTGATGTTCGGCTAGGGCGCCGGGGGAATGCTCAACAGGTTCGAAATTCCCCACACATTGTAGATCAATGTGCTGATGAGCAAAGACAGCAGGAACAACAACCAGATATTATCGAATATCTTCTGACCCAGCGATACGGGTTCGTGCTCTTGCTTTTCCTTCTTGGACATGGCATTCTCCTTTAGTAGTTGTTCAACTTCCAAAGCCTAAAAATTTGTCCAATCATAGCATTGTAGGTTACAAAACAAATGTGAAGAATGTCACAGGATGTGATATGACATTTATCAGTATTGGACAAAATGGCTCTAGTTATAAAAATTCGCTTCATGTCTCGATGGACGGCTGATCTTCACCTTGCGGTTTTTCGCCTCCGTCAGCCCACAGACAATCATCATGCCGCAGGGGTAACAATTGTCACTTTGACAATCCCATGTAAATCTCATACAATTTATCCATATTCAACCCGGAGGTTAATAATAATGAAGAAGTTCGCTCTACTACTCTCAATCCTTGTGGTCGCCACAATGATTCTGGCGGCATGCGGCGGCGGTGGGAATTCTGAAGCAACAGCCACCCTGGAACCCGTACCGGCCGATTTCGCCGGCAAGACCAACCCGCTCGGAGCCGATGCGGCAACGGAAGGCGCAAAGGTCTTTCAAGTGAACTGTGAACCGTGCCACGGACCGCAAGGCCATGGCGATGGTCCGGCAGGCGCGGCGCTCGACCCGAAACCGAAGAACCTGGGCGAGTTGCAACAACGCGCTTCTGATGATTACTTGTTCTGGCGCGTGAACACCGGCAAGCCCGGCACCTCCATGGCGCCGTGGGCGGGTATTCTCACCGAAGAACAGATCTGGCAAGCGATTGCGTTCGTGCGCACCTTGACGCCGTAATCGTTTTTCAAACAAAAAAAGAGCGCTGCTTTTGAAGCAGCGCTCCTTTTTTGTTTATGAAACTTTCTTCGAATCCTGGATCCGCAACATCACATCATATTTCGCGTCCAACAAATGCTTTGCGCTTATTACAAATCACCAGCGCCTCACGTAAGTTCAGGCGACTGGTCGAGCCGCCTGCCTTGACGCCGCGCAACTGCGTCAAGAACTATTTCCAACCGAGTCTATTTCCTGATTCGCGCATACAGCGCAAAGCCGATCGTGCCAAACGCCAGCCCGGCGACTGAGGCGCCCCACGAGAAAAAGTTCAACATGAAAGTTGATTCGAGAACGTGAATCACCATGAGGAACGGCAGGACGATACCCGTCAGCATCAGGGTCACGCCAAACAAGAGGAGAAAGCGGGGGTGTGTCATTGCGGTTGATACAACCAACACGCCACAAAATGATGCGGCTCAGGCTCAAAGTCTAGCGGCTCTTTCTGGTCGCATAACCCGGCGATCGCCCTGGCGCAACGCGGGTGGAAGCGGCAACCTTTCGGCGGGTTCACAAGACTCGGCGGCTCGCCGGGCGGCACTTCCTTGAACGAATCAGCGTTACGCGCATCGGGGTCGGAGGTGGCGGCGAGCAACGCATGCGTGTACGGATGCAGGGGGTTCTCAAGCAGGCGGCGCGTATCCGCTTTTTCGATGAGATTCCCCGCATACATCACAAAAATACGCTGAGAAAAATATTTCACCGTCGAGAGATCGTGAGTGATGTAGATCACGGAAAGACCGTGAGATTCCTGCAAGGCATGCATGAGTTTCAAAATCTCGACGCGCACCGAGGCGTCGAGCATCGATACTGGTTCATCAGCCACGATCAACTTCGGTTCGCGCAACATTGCCCGAGCGATCACAATGCGTTGCTGTTGTCCACCGCTGAGCATGTGCGGAAATTTCGGCAAAAAGTCATCCACCGGATGGAGCTTCACTTCCGTCATCACTTTGTGGATGCGCGACAACCGCTCCTCCCTGCCCTTCAACCCGCTGATGATGAGCGGTTCTTCCAAAATCGTTTGCACGCTCATGAACGGCGGCAAGGCGCCATACGGATCTTGTTGCACATACCCGATCTTGAAACGGTATTTCTGCAACCCGCCGCCTTGTAGCTCCGAGAGATTTTCTCCATCAAAAACGATTCCCCCGCTGGTGGGCATGTTCAACCCCAGGATGGTTTTCATCAGGCTGGATTTCCCGCATCCCGATTCTCCGACGACTGCCACCGTCTCCCCTTCTGCCAGCTCAAAACTGACGCCATC
The DNA here is from genome assembly GCF_057138825.1 of Candidatus Defluviilinea gracilis. Lineage (NCBI taxonomy): Bacteria > Bacillati > Chloroflexota > Anaerolineae > Anaerolineales > Candidatus Villigracilaceae > Candidatus Defluviilinea > Candidatus Defluviilinea gracilis. The sequence continues at coordinate 21,044 of NZ_DBNHEF010000068.1, read as the reverse complement.
CACCGCTTTAACATACCCAGCATGCCCAAAGCCAAACCGGCGCAATTCGTACCACACGCGCAGATCCTGCACAGACAGCAACGGTTGTGCCTCGTTGATTTTTTCAATGCTCATCATCGCCTCGCGCAAGTCGGTAATCATGCCTCGGTACTCCTATGGTTGGTTCCGCGATTCTCAAGCGTGCAACCAGCATTTGACGCTTCGCCCATTCTTTTCAAACACGGGCGGTTCTTCGACACATTTTTCAAATCGGAACGGGCACCGCGCCGCAAAACGGCACCCCTTTGGAGGGCTGATCAGGCTGGGCGGCTGGCCGGTAATAAACATCGGGTTCGATTCGCTGCGCAGGCGCGGCACGCTCGCCATCAACATCTGCGAATACGGGTGAAGCGGCGCGGGAAAGAAATCTCTCGCGTGACCGGTCTCCACGATCTGACCGGCGTACATGATGGCAACCTCGTCCGCCAGTTCGCTGGAGGTGGCGATATCATGCGTGATCAAAATAAAGGATGTGCCAAGTTCGTGTTTGATCCGTTTGAGAACGTTCATGATGTTGGCTTGGGTAAGCAGGTCGAGGGCGGAGGTCGGCTCATCGAGGACGATCAGGCTGGGGCTGGTGACGAGCGCCATCGCCAGGGCCACGCGCTGACGCATCCCGCCGCTCAACTCAAAGGGGTAGCGGCTGACAAAATCCTGCGGCACGCCCACATGCTGGAACATTGTTTGCGCGAGGTGCATGGCTTCGGCTTTGCTCAGTCCCAAATGAATGATGGCGGGTTCCGCCACCTGTTCTCCAACGCGGATGACCGGGTTGAGGGCATTCATCGCGGCTTGCGGCACCAGCGAGATGCCCAGCCAGCGGACATTCTTGCGGAATTCCTCATCATCGAATTCCATCACATCCGCGCCCTGCAAGAATACCTTGCCGTCGTATTTATCCACATTGCGCGGCAGGAGGCGGAGCATGGCTTTCGCCAACGAACTCTTCCCGCAACCCGATTCGCCGAGAACGACGACCGCGCGATTCGAGTCGAGCGTGAAATTGACGCCGTCTACGGCTTGCACCGCGCCGCCGCGTGTTTTGAAATGCAGTTCGAGTTTTTCGATCTGAAGGAGTTTGCTCGATGTGGTTTGGTTCATGCGTCTCTCAATTTGGGGTTGAAGATACGATCCAGGGCAAAGCCCAGCATGGCAAACCCCAGGCCAGTGATCATGAGCAGGATGGTCGGTTCCAGGATCCAGTAGTAATAGCCGCGATACAACGCGCCGTTCATATTGGCATCCTGAATGATCTTGCCCCAGGTCGGCAGGACCGGGTCACCCAAGCCCAGGACCGCCAACGAGGCTTCGAGGAAGACAAAGGCTGGCACAGAGGAAACCAGCCCCGGGATCAGCAATGGGATCATGCGCGGGATCAGGTAAAAGAACACGATGCGGATTCCACTTGCCCCATAGGCGCGCGCTGCCTCAATGTACATGGATTGCTTCACCTGGAGAAATATCGAGCGAAACCCCTTGATGGCGCCGGTAAAAATACTCAGGGCAATGGTTGCGCCGAGGATCACCCACAGACTACGCGAGTAGAACGTGCCGATCATGATGAGAATGGACAGGAAGGGGAGAACAAGGTTCACTTCGGTAATGCGTTGGATCAATTCATCGACCCAGCCTGAATACCACGCGCCCAGCGCGGCGATGATCATCGTCAATACCGAGGAACCGAGCGAGGCGATCAAGCCGAACGTCAACGCAACGGGAGCGCCCCACAATAACGGCACCATCAGATCGCGGCGCGCCTGATCGGTGCCCGCCAACCCATAGACCTGACCATGAAAGACGAATTCGGCATCTACGCGCGAGTCGGGCTCAAAGGTGGTGGCGGTGATGAGGAGACGATACTGCCCCTTGACCGGCGAACCAGTTTCACGGTCCGAGAAGAGCGAGGCGATCGTATCGTCCGTTTTGAGGCGGGCTTTGAGTTTTTCATCCTGGGCGAAACGATAGGTAAATTCCTTGCCGATCGCCATGTTTGCGATGCGTATCGTTTGCCCATCGGGGGTGAGCCATTCGAGCGAAACGAATGGTTGCTTCTCGGCGTAGCTCGATTTGAAATACAGGATCATATCCTGCGGGTAGGTATCATAGGTGAAATCGAAGGCATAGTTGGCGAGCAACTCGCCTGTGCCTTCCGCGCCGGGCGTGAATTCGCCGGTCAGGCTTCCATCTCTGGTAGTGACCGAGAACGATTCGGCGTATTGTGTGGACGAGAAATAATTGATCCATGCGGGCGCGGCAAACTTCGGGTTTTGATACCAGACTTCCTCCCCTCCTCGCCACAGGCGGATGGCTTCGCGATACGGAATCTTCAGCATGGCATACACAGCCAGTAACACAAGCAGGAGAACGACGAACGATCCAAACACAGCGGATGGGTAATAAAAAAACTTTTGAATCGAATTTTTCAGCGCGGTCATCTCAGCCCCCAACTTTTACGCGCGGATCAACGAGAGAGTACGTGAAATCGAGCAGAAATACTGTCATGGCAAGCAGATAGGCGTAAATAATGGTCGAGCCGACGATGATAGGAATGTCATATAACCCGATCGCCTGAAAGAGCGCGCGCCCCAGCCCGGGCCACAGGAAGACCGTTTCGGTGATGGTCGCGCCCGTCCATAGCGTGATGATGAGCAGGGCAAAATTGGTGATGATGTTGGGAAGCGTGGGGCGCAAAATATACTTCCGTTCCACATCGCGGGCGGGCAAACCTTTTGCCTTTGCCATATCCACGTAATCTTCGCTGGAGTAAATCAGGAAGAACGTGCGGTAGTTATAAATGCTCAGAAAAAACGAACTTAGCACAAGAGAGAAGGTGGGGAGGATCAAATGTTTAAGCAGGCTCAAGGAGTAATCGAACGGGTTGGAGGGCGGGGGGGAATCCACCATGCCGCCGAAAGGCAACACTTTCAACAATGCCGCAAAGATCAGAATGAGAAAGATGCCGTAAAACCAGGGCGGCACCGCGGAGGTCGGCGATAATGCAACGACCAGTTTGTCCCAAAAATTTCCATACTTGCGGGAAAGATTTAAAGCGAGCAGAATGCTGGAGAAAAACAGGAATAATTGCGAGATGCCCATTAATAACAGCGTGGCGGGCAGGCGCTCCAGCAAGATGAGGCGCACCTGCTTCGACCCCGAGTCGCTGGTCATATTCATGGCGCGCCCCAGGTTCAAGGTCAGCGCGTTCGCAAGATAGCGCGCATTCCGCGCCGCGATGGGCACATCCAAGCCCATGCGTTTTTCCTCCGAGGCGATCTTGTCTTTAATCAATTGCTGGCGAACTTCGAGGTCCATGGCTTGTCCCGCGGGGCTGTTGATGATCGCCTGCGTGACGCGGTCTCGAATCTCTCCGCGCATGATCTCATCCACATAGCCGCCCATATTGGCGATGACGATGGTGAGATAAATGCCAATGATGACGGTGACGAACAACGTCAACAGGCGCGTGATGGAATATCGCAAGATACGGAGCAACGAGCCGTAGCGCGTCGATCTCTGGGAAACCAACGAATCGGTTGTGGGTTGGGTTATCACTGCCATGCATGCCTCGCTCATTTTCTTGAATGAACTCACAGGGACGAAAACGGATCGTCCCTGTGAGTCTTCAATCGTCAAATCCTACGGAACCGCCACAAAATCAAACGAGGTGAACGAAGGGATCGCCACAGGGATCGGCACCACCGCCACTTCGAGCCTGGCTGAGCCAGTGGAGAGTTTCTTCGTTTCCTCCGCGGTCAGCGTCACTTGATACTGACCGTCGGCGACTGCGGTGGCATCGCCCACCGACACGACCGCGCCGCTCGCATCGTACAGGATGTATTTCACCCGCGCGATATCGGAGAGCAGATATGGCTGATCTTTGAAATTGATCGCCACATCGAACGTCGCTTCATCGCCCGATTTGACCTGCCCTGGCCCATCCAGCAGGGTCGTCGCCAACTTTGGCTCGCTAAATTGCGCCCAACGATCGGCGAGATCGGGGAAATCGGCAAACTGCTTAAGGACAACCGATTTTTCCGTGGGAAACGCCTGGTCGAGATAATAGGGACCCGTGCCAACCATATAGTGACCATGATCCGCAACCCATTGCTTGAGGTTGGCGTAGCGGAGGTCGGCTTCTTCTTTGGTCATAAATTGACTCATGGTCGCGGCGTACGGAATATGCGACTCAGCCGCCGCCTGATCGAGATACTTGCCGAGAATTTCGAGGCTCGGGCCGCCCACCCAGTTGGTTTGTTCCACTTCAAGCGTTCCGGCTTTATCTTCCGAATATGCCAGTTCGCCATTCACTTCTGCGAGGTTAGACACTGCCAGCACGGGCCAACTGTTCTCATACCCTAAACCATAAAGGTCCTGAGGCCAGAGAGTTAAGATGTTGAGTTCCGCGTTGGTGTTGTACGTATCGGAATACGCTTCGATGGTCAACGGGTCGGTGGAAACGATGCGATACCCTTTGAATGCCGCGAGCGTGGCGTTGATGCTCAATGCCAGCGCTTCATCGTACATTTTGCTTTCCGGTTTACCGGGGTCGAAACTCTGGATCATGTTCATCACGAAATCGCCCACAGAAAGCGGACTGCCATCGTGCCATTTCACCGTTTCGAACAAATCATCGGGATACACAACCAGGCTTTTGACATTGGCTGTCAGACCGTCGGGATACTTCTCGCCGACTGTGATGAAGCGTTGCTCGGTCGCGTCCCAATCGATCCAGGCGTCGGCGGGAACATCCACTTGGGGCGCCGCAGTCACGGTCAACCAATCGAGACTCTGATTGATCGGCAAACCTTCCTTATAAGTCAATTCGGCACTGGCAATACGCTGAGGATAGGCAAGCCCGGTATACGGATCAGCCATCAAACCGCCCGCGCCGGTGATATTGGAACTGCCCTGCGTGGTCATACGACTGACAAAACCATCCCAGATCCAGTTGCTTCCGGCGACCGAATTCCATGGCTCGGTGAACAGGTCGTTTGTGCCGATCTTCATCGTGCCGCCTTCTTGATCTTTGAAGCGCAAGTTGTACGGACCGACGTTTGTAGATTCGGGACCGGTCGCGAGATCATATGTCACTTGCACATTGTTGGCGTAAGGCGCATAGGTCTTTTGATCAATGACCCATACAAACAGCGAATCTTCCAGCGAAAGTTCGAGCCCGCGCGCCATCATGGCATCGCGTTCTTCCTTCGAGTCGTAATTGCCTTGCGCGAGGTCATCGCCGAGTTTTTGGAATTCGGGATCAGAGACATTCGAGATAAACGGTTCGCTCGCTTGCGTGCTCGTATTTAAGTAACTTTGTTGAATGTTGCCGCTCTCGTCGCGCAGTGAACCCAAACCAGAAACACCATAACCGGCGGTATATAAATTCCATTGACCTTCCGCCGCAACGGTCCCCTGCCAGATCGGGAAGGCTTCGGAAGCGGTCTTATACTGGCGGTCCACGGTAAAGCCGATGCTTTCGAGTTGATTCGATACGTAATCACCCATCGGCTGGCGCGTGCCATCGCCATCGGAACGGATGAGGAAGATCAACGTTACAGGCGCGCCGTTAAATTGCCATTTGCCATCCGCGCCGAGTTCGGCGCCCATGGCGGGCATTTCAGCGTCGATCACAGCCTTTGCGCGTTCCGTATTGAAAGCGTATTTGCTTTCCAAAGCGCGGGCGGTGTCGATCAGGTTGGTGTATTCGACCAACTCTGTGGTGATCGGGAACAGCCGAGGCAGTGAACCACCGGCGTAAATCTCCTGGTTCACATAATTGCGGTCGATCAACCAGTTCAAGGCTTCGCGGATCTTGCGATTCGAAAATGGATTCAACACAGCCGCATCCTCGAACACCGCCGGGTTCAAACTGATCCCGTAATAACCGCCGAGCGATTGCGTGCTGGAAAGACCCGATTCCTGAATCGCGGGGTACACGTCTGAAGCAAGATTGAACGAGAAGAAATCGATCGCGCCCGCCTGAATTTGCGAAAGGGCAGAATCGCCCGCCACGACGGAAATATCAATTTCATCCAACCAACCGCCGTGGCGCGTAGTGGCAGTCGCCGCGGGTTCTTCGGTTGCGGCTGGGGCTTCGGTTACAACGGGCGCTTCGGTTTCCGCCACAGGCGCCTCGGTCTCCGTTGCTTGTTGAGGAGCGCATGCGGCAAGCGCAAGGCTCAACGCCACCAGCAGGCTGAATAGGTGAAATACTTTACTTTTTTTCATGCTCTTCTCTCCTAAAAAATTTGAGTGAATCTTGATGCGAGGAATCAACATGCGCGATATTCTCGAGCCACCTCCTTTGAACCTATAGCGAGCGAGGCGGAAACCCGGTTGCGTAGACCGGGATCCCGCCTGACGCCGACGTATCGCTTTCTTGTGAGGAGATCGTTGAAAGCAAAGCGGATTAGCATGACTAACCTGCGCACATCATACCTACCCCGGAAAATTCAAGCATCCGCCTCGAAGCGTATTTCCCACCCGCATGAGTGATGGTTTGGGTTCCCTCGCAGAGATCATCGAACGTAGTATTCCCCTCGCGCGCCTGATCTGGAAAAACCCCTCCTCCGAGGGATATGGCGCTGTGCCTCCAGCCGAATAAAATCGGCTTCATACACGATACGGAATACGGGTCTATAATTAACACCATGCGCAGGATTTGGACGAGGCGATTCGGTTTCACCATCGGGATTCTGTTGCTCCTCTCGCAGGCTTCCTGCGCCGGGCGGGCAACGCCTCAAACCGCGCCTCAACCTGAATCGCCTGCGACCAGCCTCCCCGTCCGACCGGACCGCCTCTCCCCCGCCGACCTGCCCGCAATCTGCAATTGTGTCCCGCGCTTCGATACGCTCGGCATCGAGCAGGGACTCTCGCAAAGCTCCGGGCGAGTCATCTTTCAAGACCGTCAGGGATTTCTCTGGATCGGCACCGAGGATGGATTAAATCGTTACAACGGGTACAACTTCACCACCTTCAAGCGCGACCCCGGCAACCCCAACAGTATCAGCGACGGTTGGATCAACGATATTGTCGAAGACCACGATGGGTACCTGTGGATCGGCACGCGCCTGGGCGGGTTGAACCGCTACGATCCGCGCGCGGGCACATTTACTCATTTTCAACATACCGAGGGGAATAGCGCCAGCCTGGCAGACGACCATGTGACCGCGTTGCTGATCGACAATGAAAACCAACTTTGGGTCGGCACCTTGAGCGGGTTGGATCGGTTCGACCGGGAGACGCAAACCTTTCACCATATTCCATACCATGTCCCTCAACCCAGCACAAACGACGATCTGATCGTCACTCCAGAGCTGGATTCAGACGCGGAAAAAAACCAGGATGAAGCAAAGCCGGTGACCAGGTCTAAAAAACTGAGTAGCAAAAACATCAGCGCGTTGTTTCAAGATTCTGAGGGATTCATTTGGATCGGCACTCTCGATGGCGGCTTGAACGTGTTTGACCCGCCCTCCGAAACTTATACAAATTATTTGCCAGCGCCCGATTACCCTGGCAGTATCAGTAGCGGTCGTATCACTTCCATCGCGGAGGGGATCGATGGCGATCTGTGGATCGGCACACAAACCGGGTTGAACGTCTTCGACCCGGTGGAAGAAAAGTTCACCTCCTTTATGCACGATCAGGATGAGCCGCAATCGATCATCAGCGACGCCATTAACGTCCTGCGCATCGACGGCTCGGGAAATCTATGGATCGGCACACCCGAGGGACTGGACCGCATGAGCGCGGATCGTTCCCATTTCATCCACTATCGCAACGATCCAACCTTTCAACGGAGTATCAGCAATAACAGTATCCTCGCCATCTACGAAGACCGGGGAGGCGTGCTGTGGTTCGGGACGCACGGGGGAGGGATCAATCGCTACGACCGGGAACGCGACAAGTTCGCCTACTACCGCCACGACCCAGACGACCCGAACAGCCTGAGCGGGAATTTTATCTTTCCCATTTATGTGGATGATGAAGGCTATGCCTGGATCGGCACTTCAGACGCCGGGCTCAACCGTTTCCAATGGGAAACAGGCGCGAACAAAAAATACTATAACAACCCGCAAAACCCGGACAGTATCAGTTCCGATACGATCATCTCGATCTTCCAAGATAGCGATGGCATCCTCTGGGTTGGCACCACCAACGGGCTGGACCGGTACAACCCGGCGCTGAATTCTTTTACCCACTACCGCCGCGACCCCACCGACCCGGAGAGCATCAGCGCCAACTTCGTATACGCCATTTTCGAAGACAGCCGCAAACAACTTTGGGTGGGCACTTTCGTCGGGTTAGACCGCTTCGATAAGACCACCGGCGTGTTCACGCATTTCCGTTCGGACCCTGCCGACGAATCCACATTGAGCGGCGCCAAACCGCTCGCCATTGCCGAGGATAGCCGGGGCTATTTATGGATCGGCACCGCCGAAGCCGGGCTGAACCGCATGGACCCGGTCACCAACGAGGTAAAACAGTATCAGCACAAACCCACCGACCCGTCCAGTTTGAGCGGAGATTCCATCCTTTCCATCTACCTCGACTCGAAAGACAGGTTATGGATCGGCACCGCCGGAACCGGCTTGAATCTATATCACCCCGAAACCGATTCGTTCACTCACTATGTGGAAAAAGACGGACTACCCAACGGGTCTGTGTACGGAATCCTCGAAGACGGGGATGGGCGCCTCTGGATGAGCACCAATTACGGCATCGCCCGCTTCGACCCGGATACCGAAACCTTCCGCAATTACGATCGCGGCGATGGGCTACAAAGCAATGAATTTAACTCGAACGCGTTTGCGAAAGGAAAAAACGGCGAATTTTACTTCGGCGGAATCGACGGCTTGACCGTCTTCCACCCTCTCGAAATCACGGATAGCGCATACCCGCCGCAAATCTCCTTGTTGTCGCTCGACCAGGAGGGCCAGTCGCTTGCCGGCAACTCAAGCGTGGAAACACTGCGCGAGATCACCATCGCCTACCCGCAAACTTCGTTCGAGTTTGAATTTGCCGCCCTCAGTTTCAACCAACCCGGCAAAAATCAATACGCCTACACTCTCGAAGGCTTCGACACAAATTGGCATTTCATCGGCGCCCGGCGCAACGGGCGTTATACCAACCTGCCCGGGGGAACCTACACCCTGCTATTAAACGCCTCCAACAGCGACGGAGTCTGGAGTGAAACACCCACCCGCATTAAGCTGACGGTCATCCCGCCCTTCTGGCAAACCGTCTGGTTTCGCGCGCTCATCGCGGTATTTGCGGCGTTCGTGGTCGCGGGCGGGGTCCGCTTGCGGACAAAATCCATCCAGGATAGAAACCGCGCTCTGGAGCGTCTCGTAAAAGAGCGAACCTTCGCGCTGGAAACCAGAAACCGCGAAATGGAAGCGCTCTATCAGGCAGACGAGCGCATCCTGCGCAACGTCAGTTTGAATCAAGTCTTTCAAACGCTGGTCGATGTGGCAGTGGACATGCTCAACGCCGACCGAAGCGTGGTCTTTGCCTGGGATGAAAAACGAACTCGCGTGACGCCGCGCGTCAGCCGAGGCTTCGCGCCCGCAACGCTCAACGTCCTTGAATTTGAAAAAGGCGAAGGGATGATCGGCGAGGTGCTTGAGACCGGGCAACCGGTGATCGTGCGACAAATTGAGTTGAACGAATTTCAACCGAATATTCGCCAGGCGCTGATCGACGAGGGCATTCGCTCCTTCGCGCTAATCCCCATCACCGTCGATCGGAAAATCGTCGGCGTGTTCAAGGTCGGTTTCACCTCGCCCAACCTGATCGGCGACGACATCACCCGCCTGTTCTCCGCGATCACCCAGCGGGCGTCCATCTCGATCGCCAACATGGAACTCTTCGAACAGACCAAAGACCTGGCGGTCATGGAAGAACGTAACCGCCTCGCGCGCGACCTGCACGATTCGGCAAAGCAAAAAGCATTTGCCGCGCTTGCCCAACTGGGAACCGTCCGCAGTCGTTTGAACGGCAACGGCGACCCGGTCTCGATGCACCTCAGCGAAGCGGAAAATCTCGTCAGCGATGTGATTCAAGAATTAACCTTCCTCGTGCAGGAGATCTACCCGATCGCGCTACAAGAAAAAGGGTTACCCGCCGCCCTGCGCGACTACATCTACGAATGGGAGAACCGCAACGACACCACCATACAGTTGGTCAACCGTGGCGAGCGTCGCCTCCCCCTCGAAATGGAGCAAGCGCTCTACCGCGTGGCGCAAGAGGCGCTTGCCAACGTGGCGCGACACAGCAAAGCTCGCCGCATGGATATTTCCCTCGTCTATAATCACGACTCAGTGCAACTCTCCCTCGCCGACGACGGATGCGGTTTCGACCTTGAAAAAAAATCATACGGCATGGGCTTGCGTTCGATGCGCGAACGCGTAAGCAGTATTCACGGAACGGTGCAAATCCAAAGCGCGCCGGGACACGGAACAAGGATCCTGGTACAGGCGCCAATCAAAAATTGAGAAGGAAGCGGCTATGGCACAAAATAATCAAAACAACCGAATCAGCGTCATCATTGTGGACGATCACGAGGTGGTGCGGAACGGAATCCGTTCCTACATCGAAACCGTAAAAGAATTTCAGGTGGTTGGCGAAGCCGCCTCCGGCGAAGCCGCGCTCAAACTGATCTCTGATTACATCCCCGATATCGTTCTCCTTGATCTTATCATGCCCGGCATGGACGGCGTGGAGACTACGCGGCGCATCAAACAGATCAGCCCGCGCACGCAGATCGTGGTGCTGACTTCCTATCACGAGGATGTGCACATCTTCCCCGCGTTGAAGGCAGGCGCGATCTCCTATATCCTGAAAGATATGAAAATGGAAAAGTTGGTAGAGGCGTTACACCGCGCCGCGCAAAAAGAAGTGACATTGCATCCGCTGGTGGCGGCGCGCGTCCTGCAAAACATCCGCAGTGAGAACGGCGACGAACAGCCGCTCTTCACCGAACTCACCGAACGCGAACTGGATGTGCTGCGCCTGATCGCCAACGGAATGACCAACAGCCAGATCGCGGAGAAACTGGTCATCAGCGAGAACACAGTCAAGGGACACGTGAGCAACATCCTCAGCAAACTGCATCTCGCCGACCGCACGCAGGTCGCAGTGTACGCCTGGCAAAAGGGACTGGTCAACCGCGAGCAACTCGCGCGAAAATAAAGATGTAGAAAAACAGCCACAGCATAACCTGGGGCTGTTTTTCTATATCCTCCAATACTCTCCCCCACCGCCTTCGCGTTTCATCAAGCCCAATCCTACTAATTCGCGCCGCAACGTCGCTGTATCTTCATGATATTGCGCAAGGATTTCATTGACGCGTTTTTCACTGTAGCGCTTTCCCACATCGAACGCTTTCACCACGTAGCGGAGGATGGCATCGAATTTCTTGCGTTGCGACGGAAACGCCTTCAACGTTCCATCGCGGCGGGAATAATCTTTGATCACTTTTTTATCGTAAGCATCCGCATCCACATCCGCGACGACGGTCGAAAGTTCAGCTTGCGAGAACATGCTCCGCGATCTTGCCTCCAGCGTCTTACGATCCAATTGATACACGGTGTAATAACTTTCAGCGCGCGAGGTGACCAACCCCGCCTCGGCGAGCCGCGCCAAATGATGCGATACGGTGGATGGCTTGAGATTCAACAGCGCGGCAAGTTCCTCCACACTGTATGATTTCTCCGCCAGCAGACCGACGATCTTGAGGCGGTTCGCGTCTGCCAACGCTTTGAAAAATGTGACGAGTTCTTCGCTTGAGTTTGTCATGTTTTTTTACTGCGAAGGCTTGCACTGAGCCTGCCGAAGTGGCACGAAGGTCACTAAGGATGGACGAATGATGAGCGGATCGCCTTCTCATAGGTTTTCCCTTTGTGTTCTTTGTGACCTTTGTGGTTAAAAGCTTTCCTTATGCCTCACGGATCCTTGCATTGAGGTTATAACCGCGCTCGTCAAACGGCTGGAGTTTCTCCAGCCAGATCATCTCCAGGATGGTTAACTCATCTTCCAGATTGAAATTCGGATCATCCCTCCGTTGTACTTCTTCCAATATTTCAAAAGCAAATTTTTCGGCGCCCAGTTCATTCCAATCTTGTTGCAGGACTTTATTGGTATGACTGCCAACCTTCAGCATGAATCGATGCCGGTTGAGCGGTCCTTCCAAATTCAAACTGCTTCCAAGCAAAACTTTTCCATTGACAAGATTTTTCACTTGATACACGCCAGAGGGTTTGACGCGCTCCGCATATTCGCGGTTGAGTTCTCTTCTCGATTTCTTATTGTCCATCTTTAACTCTCCAATATTTCGACCCGTTGCTCTCACGCGCCATGAGACCGTGATCCACAAGATCGCGGCGCAGGGAGGCGACATCCACGTGAAAACGGCGCAGGATGGTGTTCACTTCCTTTTCGGTGTAATTTGCGTCGAAGGCGAAAACATCCACGACAAAGTTCAAAAGGATGACCAACTTTTTCGTTTCCAGCGGAAATTCCTTAATCGTTCCATCCGCATTGAGATACGCCTTCAACACTTTGCGGACATCCTCGGGCTGTTCCTGGTATTGCGGGCGACTATCTTTCAACTGTCCCCGCGCCAAAGACTCGACAGCCTTCTCGTCTAATTCGTACATCCCATCCGTTTCGCGGACAATGCCCGCGCGAACAAGAAAAGACAGATGCTGGAGCACGTCTCGCGCCGGGGCGTGCAATTGTTCGGCGATCTCGCTTTGCGCAGCAGGTCCATGCGCCAGCGCGCCGATCACGCGCAAGCGTTCGGCGGACGCCATCGCTTTGACAAAATCCAAAACTTCGGGCTGGGCATTCATGGTTCCGCTCACTTAATCTAATTCGATATTTATCGAATTAGATTTTAATAGGATTCCGTCACACGTCAAGAGCAGAAATGCCGACCCGTTGAGTCCAGCCCGCTATTTTGAATCAGCCGTAAGGGCGATTGATTCGGAGTCCTCAGGTATAATCCGCCCGTAAGAGTCGGTCCCAATCTCATTTTTTGGAGGCGCACGTGGATCTCTCGAAGCACGCTTATTTTGAAGGCAAGATCGTTCCCCTGTCTGAAGCAAAAATTAGCATCGCCGCGCACGCATTTCTGTATGGCACATCAGTGTTCGGAGGCATGCGCGCATTTTGGAACGAGGAGAAGAAGCGTCTCTTCGTTTTTCGCCCCTACGATCATTTTCGCAGACTGTTGCACTCCGCGAAGATGATGTCTATGAAAACGGGGTACGATGAAGAAAGCCTGATTCAAGTGACACTCGATCTTCTCCGAACGGACAACTGGAAGCAGGATATTTATTTCCGCCCCACGTTTTACAAGGCAGACCTGGGCATTGGCGTGCGCCTGCACGATATCAAAGATGAGTTCAGCATCTTTGTCATGGGGTATGAAAAATACGTGAAGAACGACACCGACGCGCATGTGACCTTCTCCTCATGGCGCCGGGTGGACGATAACGTCATCCCTGCTCGCGCTAAAGTGGCGGGCGCGTACGTCAATTCTTCGCTGATCAAGTCGGACGCCATACAATCGGGGTTTGACGAGGCGCTCGTGCTCGATAACAACGGTCACGTTTCTGAAGGCTCCGCCATGAATGTCTTTATGGTACGCGATGGAGCGCTGGTCACGCCGCCCATCACCGATAATATTCTCGAAGGCATCACCCGCAGAACGGTGATCGAACTTGCCCGCCGCGAATTGGGAATCGACGTGGTGGAACGCTCGATCGATCGCACAGAAGTGTATATCGCCGAAGAAATGTTCTTCGCCGGCACCGCCGCAGGCGTGACCGGCATCACAAAGGTGGACCACCGCCCCATTGGAAGAGGCGTAATGGGTCCCGTCACAACTCAACTGCGCGCGCTGGTGGATGATGCCGTGCGGGCAAAGCTTCCAAAGTACGAACATTGGAATGTGGCTGTGTAATAAAAAGCAGGAGACCCATATGGGTCTCCTGTTTTTCAATGGACAAATCGATCGATTACTTATTCTTCTTGAAACGCACCAGAACAAGATTTTTTCCGCAGTCGGCAGACGTGGGGACGGAAATTTGATCGGAAAGCGGCAAGCCATTTAAGTCTACGAGTTGAACATATAGCGCGGTCGAAGCGACCGGGGCGTTGCCCAACGCAAATTCAAAACCCGATGGGCCATATTCCTTGTTGATGCCGCTGACGGTCTGCATCTCGATGGTCTTGCCGTCCAGTATGCCTCGCAACACGATCACCTGACCGTAGATGTGGCTGTTATTAACATCCACCACCGTGCCGCCAATGCCCGCCCAATTGCACGCAAATTCAGGATGCACTACGGTGCTTTCCACCTGTTGGGTTGTGGCGCCGAAGGGAGCTTTGGGTGTGCGGGTGGCGGTGGGCGGTTTGCGCGTGCGCGTGGGCGGAATGAGCGAGAACGGCGTATTGGTTGAAAATGGGGTGAAGGTCGGGCGCGGCGTATCGCTGGCGGTCAGCGCAATGGTTGGGCTGGCAGTCCATGTCGCTTGCAACTGAAGCGGGGTGACGGTGGGCGTGGCTGTTTTCGGTCCCAATCCGCTGGGAGGCAAAATATTCAACTCTGAATTCGGATCGACGAACACCATGCCAAAGTAGATCACAAGACAAACGGTGGAAAGCAACATAAGGATCGAAAGAAAATCCCATACCTCAAGCTTTCGCCCTCCGCCGCGCGATCCCGATTGTTTGCCGTCGAAATTAAAATCATCACTCATCAAATTGCTCCGTATAGCGAAACTACTGCGTCACGATCACAGCGGATTGACGTTGCTCCGCGACCCAATGCTTCAGCGCAAGTTCCTGCAACGATAACAAGGCATCCGGCGAAAGCGGGCGCGCCGGGTCGCGCGCCAGAATTCTCAAAATATGGAAGCCAACATCTGTGGCGATCACATCCGTGTGTTCGCCCACTGCTAAATTAAACGCGGCGTCTTCGATCTCTTTATTGAGCAAATAGCCTCGCGGCACCCAGCCGAGATCGCCGCGCGTGACCGGGTCGGCTTTCAACGCGAGGTCGTCAAAGTCGCTTCCGCCGTTCAATTGCAGGAGAAAACTTCGCGCTGTGTCTTCATTATAGAGCAAAATCTGCTGGAGGTGGACTTGCTCGGCTGTGGCAGGCACGGATGAAATGATTTTGTCACGCATCCAGGCGGATTCGACCGCGCGCTTCAACGCGGACTGGAAGGCTGGGTCGCTGTACCCATGACTCGTTTTCCACGCTTCGAGCGCGTCGGCTCCGCCAAGTTGTTGTGTCAGCGAATCGATGCGCGCTTGCAGGGCGGCGTCATCGAGGGTAAAGCCCTCCGCGCGGGCGGCTTGCGCAAGGAGCATTTGCGCCACGAGATCGTCGATCACCGCGCTGGTTGCCGTCGCCGAATCGGCCGGGGCGCCGAGCGCGGCTTGCGCGTTGATGTAATCCGCCACGTCCGCGTTGAATTCGACGAGGGTGACTCCTTCGCCGTTGACAGTTAACGCAAGCGGCTCTGGTGTGGAGGTCGGAGGCTCAGGCGTGGAGGTTGCTGAGGGTGTGTCAACAGGCTGAACCGTCGAGGGAGAAGCGCATGAAGTGAGTCCGAGCGCGAGGATGAGAAATATCCAGATGAAGTTGCGGCGATGAGGTTGAGGCATTATCCCCCGATTATAAATTAAATATGCAGGGGCAGACTTGCGCGTCTGCCCCTGCATAAATCGATCGTTCGGAGCGCGGACTTGAGTCCGCACACGAAGCGGACTGAAGTCCGCATTCCGGATTGGCTCTTAGTAATCCATTCCACCGGGCGGCATGGCGGGAGCGGGTTTATCCTTCTCGGGCATGTCGGTGATGAGCACGTCGGTGGTGAGGATCATCGAAGCGATGGAGGCGGCATTTTCAAGCGCGCCGCGCACCACTTTGACCGGGTCAATCACGCCGGCTTCGATCATGTCCACATACTTGTTGGTGAGCACGTTGTAGCCGATGTTCTTGTTTTTCTTTTCGGCGGCGGTGCGGCGGACGGTGTCGATGATGACGGAACCATCCTGCCCGGCGTTGGAAGCGAGTTTGCGGATCGGGGCTTCGAGCGCCTTCTTGACGATGTTGATGCCCACGCGGACTTCGCTGTCGTCGTCGCCGTTCTCTTTGGCAAGTTTATCCAACTTGGAGGCGGCATTGATGAGGGAAATTTCACCGCCGGGGACGATGCCTTCTTCCACTGCGGCGCGCGCGGCAGAGAGCGCGTCTTCCACGCGATGTTTCTTTTCCTTCATTTCGGTTTCGGTGGCTGCGCCCACGCGAATGATGGCGACGCCGCCGCTCAACTTGGCGAGGCGTTCCTGAAGTTTTTCCTTGTCGTAGTCGCTGGTGCTTTTATCGATCTCAGAGCGGATTTCCTTGATGCGGCCCTCGATGTCCGCCTTCTTGCCTTTGCCGCCAACGATGGTGGTGTTCTCTTTGTCGGAGACGACTTTCTCGGCGCGACCCAAATCTTGAAGGGTGGCGGTTTCGAGTTTGCGGCCCGTCTCTTCGGCGATCACGGTTCCGCCGGTGAGCTTGGCGATATCTTCGAGCATGGCTTTGCGGCGGTCGCCGAAGCCGGGGGCTTTGACAGCCAGCACGTTCAACATGCCGCGTAGTTTGTTGAGGACGAGTGTGGCGAGCGCTTCGCCGTCGATATCTTCGGCGATGATGACGAGTTCGCGCTTGCCGATCTGCACGAGTTTTTCGAGCAAGGGAACGATGTCTTGCGCGGCGGAGATCTTCTTCTCGTTGATCAACACGTACGCGTCGGAGATCACCGCTTCCATCTTCTCGGTGCTGGTGATGAAGTACGGGGAGAGGTAACCGCGATCGAACTGCATCCCTTCGACGAATTCGGTTTCGAATTGCAGGGACTTCGACTCTTCGACGGTGATAACGCCGTCTTTGCCGACTTTGTCCATCACATCGGCGATCAAGCCGCCGATCTCTTCGTCGGCGGCGGAGTTGGTCGCGACGGAGGCGATGTCGCCCTTGGTATCGATCTTCACCGACATCTTGCGGAGTTCTTCCACGATGGTTTCGGTGGCGAGTGAAATGCCGTGCTTGAGGAGCATCGGGTTGTAGCCGGCTTCAAGCGTCTCCAAGCCTTCTTTGACGATGGCATGAGCCAGCACGGTCGAGGTGGTTGTGCCGTCGCCGGCGATGTCGTTGGTCTTCGACGCGGCTTCTTTAAGAAGTTGCGCGCCCATGTTCTCGAACGGGTCTTCGAGTTCAATTTCCTTCGCAACGGAAACGCCGTCGTGAGTGACGGTCGGGGAGCCGAATTTGCGATCGATCGCCACGTTGCGGCCCTTCGGTCCGAGGGTTGCGCCGACCGCGTTGGCAACCACGTTCATACCGTTCTTGAGTTTGCGGCGGGCGTCTTCTGAAAAGACAATTTGTTTAGCAGCCATAGTAATAATCCTCCGGGTTGTGTGGCGCGCGCTCTAGCGTCTAACGCGCCCGGCGTTAGAGAACGCCGATTACACAGTATGTTTGTTAGCCTTCAACGATGGCTAAAATATCGTTCTCTTTGAGGATGAGCAGTTTCTTGCCATCCACTTTCACTTCGGTGCCGGAATATTTCGCGTACAGCACTCGGTCCCCCACTTTGACGTCCATGGCGATGCGCTTGCCGTCTTCGTCGCGCTCGCCGGGTCCCGCCGCAAGGATTTTGCCTTCCTGCGGTTTTTCCTTTGCGGTTTCGGGAAGGATGATGCCGCCGGCAGTAATATCTTCCTGCTCGATCGGCTCAACGATCACGCGTCCGCCAAGGGGCTTCAACTTCAATTTGCTTGCCATCTTTCTGCCTCCTGATTGGAATTTAGAATATTCATGAAATTAGCACTCTGCTTGCACGAGTGCTAAACGCAATAATACTCATTTCAAGAGGGCAAGTCAAGGGGATTGTAAAAATTCTTATGGAGTTCTGATGCCGCCCCCACCCAGCCCTCCCCCAAAATCCGACGAACCCCAGTCGGATTTTGGGGGAGGTGCCGCTTCAGCGGCGGAGGGGGTCAAGGCGTCGGGGTTGCAGTGACTCCCCCACCCGCTTCACTCGGGACGGGTGAGGCTGGCGCGCCATCGTCAGCCAACGACGCGCAGATGAATTCTCCCGTTTGCACAATGCCGAGGATCGTCTGTTGTGAATCAGCATAATCGTCCGGATTGTTGCGGAGTTCAGTCCGCACATCGTTCAGTACTTTCATCGCTTCGCCGCATTGATTAGCCCTCGGGCGGCTCAACGCGGACAAGACCGACCCATAAGTGTAGTAATAAACAATGGTATTCGGCGAAATCGCAAGCCCCGGCACATCGACCGGGTTCTCGTTGAGGTCGGGGAAACAACGTTCCAGTCCGCGCCCTTTGCACGAATCTTCACCGGAGCAACCATAGGTCGCGCACTTAAAGGAGAAGATCGAACCTTCATAATTCCGGGAGCGAAAGTATACGATCCCCAACTGTCCGTAAATATCGGGGTTCGACGGTTCATATTCCAACGCTTTTTGCACGTTACGCGCGGCGGCAAAATATTCGCCCAACTGTGAATACGTCCGCGCAATGGACAAATGCGGACCCGGGTCTTTGACTTTGATCTGTTCATTAATCCGCACCGCTTTATCAAAATACTCCAGCGACTTTACATACGTGGGACGCGCCGCCTCGATGCCTTGTCTATTTGCAATATCGAACGCAAGGATGCGGTAGTTTGCCCCGGCGCGGGTGTATAGGAACGTAAAATTCGGCTCGATGGCGATCGCCTTGTCCCATTCGGTGATGGCAAGGTTGTATTGACCGAAGGTTTCCAGCACTGCCGCATTCACGCGGTGAACGTCCATGAGGGTATCGTCCTGCGCGAGCGCTTGCTTAATGGTCAAATCCGCCTGGTCCCATTTCTGCTGATCGAGCAACACTTCAGCGTAGTACACCAACGCCAGCGTGTTGGAATTATCCAACTGCAACGCGGTTAATGATTCGGCCTCCGCGTCGCGCAAGAAATCTTGCACTTCTTCGGTGGTGCGAAAGTTGGAGTTGGCGTTCCAGTCCAACGTGAACGCGCGGATGGCGTGCGCGGTGCTATCATCCGGCGCAAGTTCAACGGCTTTGGTCGCCGATTCGAGCGCCTCAGTGAGACGCGCCTTTTTCTGCTCGTTGGTAATGAGGAAGGCAGACGAATACGTTTGGATACGCGCCAGTTTTGCCCACGTTTGGGCGTCGCCGGGGTTCACGTCCACAGCCGCGCGGTAGGCTTGAATCGCCGCGTCCACGTTCCCCGCGCTGAAGTAGGCTTCCCCTTCCAAGATCAACGATGCGGGTGAACGAGTGGGAGTCGGCGTGTTTTGAAAGAGCGGTTGAATGTCTCCACTGCTGATCTGCTGAAGAATCCAGATCCCGCCGAGGAGCATCACCACCCAAATGAACATGCGGTAGATATTCGACTGCGGCTTGCGGTTGAAGAGCGGACGACGCGGTGAAATATTCATGGCGTGGGAGTTGTAGACGGAGGCGCGGCGGAGGTCGCCTCTGCGCTTGCCGGTGTAGATGTGCTGGCGGGCGGGTTGGCAAGATTCTCTTCACAGATGCGAATCATTTCGCCCGCGTTGAACACTGCCGTTTCATCGGTTGGAATCTTGGATTGGATCTCCTGGGCGATCTGTAATGCCTCGCCGCATTGACCGGTACGCGCCAGGGCGAGTCCGTAGGTGTAATAAATCTCCGCCAATCGAATATCATTTCCGACGAGCGAAAGACCTTCGATGGGGCTTCCATCTTCCGCCGCGCCGCCGAAAATGGCGAGGCGCAGTTGCGCGATCGCCTCTTTCCATAGATCGTTTTGATAATACATCACGCCAAAGTTGCCGCGCAAACGCGGGTCCACCGGGTTGTTTTGCACGGCGGTCTCGGCGTATTGCAAGGCTTTAGGCAATTCGCCTGTCCCCGCATAGGTGCGCGAAATATACAGGTCGGGGTAGGGGTCGGCGGGGTTCAGCACATCGGCGCGCGTGAACGCGTCGATCGCCTGAGAGGGCGCGCTGATGGCGCGATAGTTCAACCCGATCCGCAAATGCAAATCGGCGATATTGTCGTTATACGATAATGCCTGTTCGAATTCGCGGATCGCCTCATCGTAATTATCCGTTACCTCCAACAAAATGCCGCGCGCGCGGTGCGCTTCCATGGTGTCGGGGGCGAGAGCCAGCGCCACTTTCGATTCTTCAATCGCCTTTGTAATGTTATCGAACGAGCCAGAGTCGACAAGGATCTCTGTGTAATACGCGTGGACAAGCCCATTATTCGGGTCGATTTGCAACGCTTCCTCGATCCAACGGAGCGCATCGGAAGTATTGCCCTGCGCGTTCGCCGCCCAGGCGCGCACCGCGATCGCCAGCGCGTTGCCGGGGTCGAGCAATAACGCGTTCTCCGCGTTGGCTTGCGCGTCGGCAGGTTTGCCAGCCAACACTTGCACGCGGGCAATGGCAATATATAACGCCGCATCCTGCGGCGACGAGCGGATCGCCTCCTGATACGCCTCGATGGATTGGATGAACTTGCCTTCGGTGGCAAGCTGGTCGGCATCGGTCACGAACGATTCGGCGGAACGGGTGGGCGTTGGGGTCGCCTCGAACGGGTTTGGCTGGGTTGGCAAATAGATTTGATTGAAGTAATAGCCGAATGCCGCCACCAACAGAAAAACGATCCAGCCAAAATAATTTGGGCGGCGTTTGCGGCGGTTCATACTCCACTTACTGCTTCTCGGTAAATACATAATTTCATATTACCATGAAAAAATGAAGGAGCATTAAGGCGAGGAAAGTGGAAAGTGGAAAGTTAGGGCGATTGCATCTAAATTGAGGTAAAAAAGGGCTATCTTGAAGGAGGTAGCCATGACAAAGAAGCCATTGGAGGCGATCGCCGAGCATTTTAGCAAAGTGAGCGATCCGCGGGTGGATCGAAC